>NZ_JBFATR010000017.1:0-123500 GCF_040678395.1 Streptomyces sp. NPDC052687
GCGGGGGGGCGGTTCGGGTGGGGGCGCGCGCCCGCCCCCGGCCCCCCCGCCCCCCCCCCGTCCGGCCCCCCCCCGCGGTCTCGACGGGGGGGCCCCCACCGCATCGAGACCGTCCGAGCCGTGACCTCTCACGCGGAGGGCCGAGGCCCGGCCGCCCGGCGAAGCCGGTTGGCGACCGCGAGGCCCAGCCCCTCCTCCACCGGCAGCGACGCGACGATGAGATCGCATCCCCGCTGGTCGAGGTCGCGCAGGAACCCGTACAGCCCGTGCGCGTAGGCGTCCATCGCGCGGGGGAGGGGGACCACGGCGTGCGCCTTCACCGGGGCGTCCGCGTGGGAAGGGGGAAGGAAGACGCCGACCCGGTGGCCCAGCTCCTGCGCGAGCTCGGCTTCGGCGACGACCTTCTCCGGCTCGACGAGGACGACCCGTGCCCGCGGGGCGTAGTGCGACGGGTGCTGGCCCGGCACCCGGACGGCGCTCGTGGACGGGACGGCGACCGGGTGCCCCAGCACCGCTTCGAGGTCCTCGCGCGTCACCCCGCCGGGCCGCAGGATGCTCGGGACCTCGCCCGTGACGTCGACGATCGTCGACTCGACACCGACCTGACAGGGGCCACCGTCCAGCACGAAGTCGACGGCGTCACCCAGCTCCGCCCGGACGTGTTCCGCGGTGGTGGGGCTGACCGAGCCGAAGCGGTTGGCGGACGGGGCCGTGACACCGCCGCCGAAGGCCGACAGCAGCGCCAGCGCGGCAGGGTGATCGGGCACCCGCACGGCCACCGTCTCCAGGCCACCCGTCGCCTCCAACGGCACCCGCCGACCGCGCCGCAGCACCAGGGTCAGCGGCCCGGGCCAGAACCGTTCGGCCAGCAGGCGCGCCGTCGCGGGCACGCCCTCGACCCAGTCGTCCAGCTGGTCCGCGGCGGCGATGTGGACGATGAGCGGGTGGGACGGCGGCCGCCCCTTGACCTGGAAGATCCGCGAGACGGCCCTGGGGTCCTCGGCGTCGGCGCCCAGCCCGTAGACGGTCTCGGTCGGCAGGGCCACCAGGCCTCCCGCGCGCAGCACACCAGCTGCCTTCTCGATGTCGCTGGTCGTTGCCGCCACCCTCGTGATCCTTTCCGTTCCGCCGCCACGCCCGAGATCTCATCGGTGCGCGACGACGCATGTACGCCCTTGCGGTTCTCATGATGCCGAATCCCGCCTGCCACCCGACACGCGGTGGGGGACCGAAGGCCCGGCGTATCGACCGCCGCGGCCCTGACCGTGACCGCGACCGGCCGCGGGGGCCGGCCGGCGTGTGTCCGCGGCGAGCGGTGTCCACCGCCGCACCGCCCCACCGTCACGGCGGCCACCGTGGTCTCCGTACCGCCGCAGCCGCAGCCGCAGCCGCAGCCGCAGCCGCAGCCGCAGCCGCAGCCGCAGCGGCTGCGCCAAGTGGGTGCTGTCCGTGTCCGGCACCGTCCGACGTGCCGCCCCTCGGGGGAGGGAAGAAGAGCCGACGGCCGATCGGCCGTCGGGTGTGACACCCCCCCGTCAGCACCATCGGAAGGCACGACCTTGGCATCGAGCACTCACCCAGACCTGTCCGGCAGACGAGCACTGGTCACCGGCGCGGCGCGCGGCCTGGGGGCGTCCATCGCCCGCCGCCTGGCCGCGGCGGGAGCGAGCGTGTGCCTCGCCGACGTGCGCCGTGAAGACGGCGAGAAGATGTGCGCCAGTTTGGCCGTGGAGGGCCACGACGCACGGTTCGTGGAGCTGGACGTCCGCGACGCCGATGCCGTCGCCGCGGTGATCCGGGACCTGGAGCAGGACGGATGGCCGGTGGACATCCTGGTCAACAATGCCGCCGTCGACGTCAGCAAGCCGATCGAGCACCTGACCGCCGAGGAAGTCACCCGCGTGGTCACCACCAACCTCCTGGGCCCGATGTACCTGTGCCTGGCCCTCTACAGGCGCATGGTGAGCAGAGGGAACGGCCACATCGTCAACATCCTCTCCACCGCGTCCAACCGGACCTGGACCGAAGCCGGCCCCTACTCGGCCAGCAAGACCGGCCTGCGCGCCTTCACCCACACCCTGTTCAAGGAAGCCCAGCGCGACTGCCTCGGCGTCGGCGTCACCGGCGTCATCGCCGGCGGCATGGAAACACCGTTCATCCTGGAGCGCTTCCCGGACACCGACACGTCCAAGCTGCAACACCCGGACGTCGTCGCCGACGCGGTGCTGTGCGCCTTGTCCGTACCCCCGACCAGTGTCATGCCGGAAGTGGTCGTCGTTCCCCGCAGCGAACCGTCCTGGCCGTGAAGCGGCACCGCTCGGCGCGCGTTCCGACTCACCTTCCTGACCCGCTCATCTGAGGCCCCTGGGGCTCGGGTGGCGTTCGTATGCTTGTGCGGCGCGAGCCGGGGAACCCGGAACGCCGGATCGACCCGCGCGGCAGCGACAAGGCTGCACGCTGCGGCGGTCGACCGGCTACCGGCTGACTCGGGCAAGGGGAACAGGCGTGACGTTGCGCATCGGTGCAGAGGAAGAGTTCCACGTGGTGGACGTCGAGAGCGGGCAGCTGGTGCCACGGGGCCGCGCCGTTCTGGACCGCCTGGACAGACCCGGCTTCACGACGGAGCTCCAGCAGTCCGCGCTGGAGAGCAACAGCCAGGTGCATCACACACTCGGCGACCTGTACGCGGACCTGGCCGGGGCCAGACGCCGGCTCGACGCGGCGGCGTCCTCGCTGGGGCTGGCCGTGGTGGCGGCCGGCACCGTGCCGCTGGCCCGGCTCAGTCCGCGGGACGTCACCGAGAACGACCGTTACCGGCACATGGCCGACGAGTACCGCAAGGTCGCCGACGAGCAGCTCATCTGCAGCGCCCAGGTGCACGTCGACGTGCCCGACCGGGACACCGCCGTACGCGCCATGTGCCTGGTGTCCCCGTGGCTCGCACCCCTGCTGGCCCTGTCCGCGAGCTCGCCGTTCTGGCTCGGTGCGGACACCGGTTACGCCAGCTGGCGCACCATGCTGTGGCAGCGCTGGCCCACCGCCGGGCCCGCCGGCTGCCATGCGAACGCGCAGGACTACGACGCCGCCATGGAGGAGCTGATCACCTCCGGGGTGATCAGCGACGCCGGGATGATCTACCACGACGTACGGCCCTCCGCCCACCAGGGCACCCTGGAGCTGCGTATCTGCGACGCCTGCCCGCGGGCGGAGACGGTGGTGCTGGTCGCCGGTCTCTTCCGGGCACTGGTGCACGACGCGTGCGAACGGCTGGCGCGCACCGACGGGCCGCTCTGTGACGGCCGGCACGAGTGGCTGCGCGGCGCCACCTGGCGCGCGGCCCGCTCCGGCCTGGAGGGGGACCTCGTGGACCCCGCGACCCGGCGGGCCGGGCCCGCCCCCGAGGTGCTGCGCCGCATGCGGGACCGCCTGCGTCCGGCGCTGGAGGCGTCCGGTGACTGGGACACCGTGCACACTCTGCTGGAGGAAGCCCTCGCGGAGGGGAGCGCCGCCCACCGGATGCGGAGCGCGGCCGCTGCCGAGGACCTGCTCGCCGGCGTCGACCTGATGGTCGACGAGACCCGCGGTGGGCGAGCGGGACGGCGCGTCGCCCCGGCCACCCGCCTGCCGGACAGCCCGGTGCGCACCGGCGATGCCCGCCCGTACCGCCGCAGGACGGCGGCCGGGGGCGCGGTCGGCCGATAGCGGAATCGATTCCGCCCTCGCCCCACCCGCACTTCCTCCACCCGCACTTCCCCCACCCCGACTTTCCCCCACTTTCCTGGTCGCGTCGGCGGCACACCGCCGGGCGACCGCGGTGCCGGCCGGGACCGGCCGGCACCAGCGTTCCGACCGAGGAGGACATCCACCGTTATGCAGTCGTCGTTCCCGTCACCCTCCGGCTCGCGCGCGGTCATCGTCGTGTCGCGATCCGGCCCATCTGAGGACGCCACCGGAAGGGGGTCCGTCTGATGTGCGGTCTGAGTGGCGAGATCCGTTTCGACGGCGGGCGACCGGACATGGCGGCGGTCGAGCGCATGACCGACCGGCTCGCCCCCCGCGGGCCCGACGGCCGTGGTCTGTGGTGCCAGGGGCCGGTCGCGCTGGGGCACCGCAGACTCAAGATCATCGACCTGTCGGACAGCGGCGCCCAGCCCATGACCGACCCCCACGGCCGCGTGGCGGGCGTCTTCAACGGGTGCGTCTACAACTTCCGGGAGCTGCGCGACGAGCTGCGCGCCCTCGGCCACGGCTTCTTCTCGGACTCGGACACCGAGGTGGTGCTGAAGGCGTACGAGCAGTGGGGGACCGCCTGTGTCGAACGCTTCCACGGCATGTTCGCCTTCGTGATCGTCGAGCAGGACACCGGCCGGGTCGTACTGGCCCGTGACCGGCTCGGGATCAAGCCGCTGTACCTGGCCGAAACGCCGGACCGGCTGCGGTTCGCCTCCTCGCTGCCGGCCCTGCTGGCCGCCGGCGGGGTCGACACCTCGCTCGACCCGGTGGCACTGCACCAGTACTTCAGCTGGCACGCGACCGTCGCGGCTCCGCACACGGTCCTCAACGGAGTCCGCAAGCTGCCGCCCGCCACCGTGCGCGTGATCGAGCGGGACGGCACCTGCCGGGACCACCGCTACTGGCAGCCCGGCTACACCCGCCGTCCCGAGTACGCCGGACTGACCGCCGACGACTGGACGGACGCGGTCCTGGACGCGCTGCGTGCCGCCGTCCGCCGCCGGATGGTCGCCGACGTGCCGGTGGGTGTGCTCCTGTCCGGCGGCCTGGACTCCAGTCTCATCGTGGCGCTGCTGGCCGAGCAGGGGCAGCGCGACCTGGCGACCTTCAGCGTCGGCTTCGAGTCCGAGGGCGGTGAGGAGGGCGACGAGTTCCACTACTCCGACCTGGTCGCGCGCCACTTCGACACCCGGCACCACCAGCTCATGGTCCCCTCGGACCGGCTCTCCGGCGCCCTGGACGGGGCGGTGGCCGCCATGAGCGAGCCCATGATGAGCCACGACGTGGTCGCCTTCCACCTGCTGTCCGAGCAGGTCGCCAAGGAGGTCAAGGTCGTCCAGAGCGGCCAGGGCGCCGACGAGGTCTTCGCGGGCTACCACTGGTACCCCGGCATGGCGGGAGTGCCCCGGCAGCGGGCCGCCGACGCGTACATCGACACGTACTTCGACCGGACCCACGCCGACCTCGCCCGCATCCTCGAACCCGCGCTGCTTCCCGCCCACGACGTCTCGGGCGACTTCGTGCGCGCGCACATGGCGGCCGAGGGCGCCGAGACGGCGCTGGACGCCGACCTCCGGCTGGACACGCACGTGATGATGGTCGACGACCCGGTCAAGCGGGTCGACAACATGACCATGGACTGGGGCCTGGAGGCCCGCGTGCCCTTCCTCGACCACGAACTGGTCGAGCTCGCGGCCGCCTGCCCACCCGAACTCAAGCTCGCGGACGGCGGCAAGGGCGTACTCAAGGCGGCCGGCCGCAAGGTGCTGCCGCGCGAGGTCGTGGACCGGCCCAAGGGCTACTTCCCCGTCCCCGCCATCAAGCACATGGCGGGTCCCGTCCTGGAGCGCGTCCGTGACGCCCTCACCGCGCCCGAGGCGAAGGCCCGTGGCGTGTTCCGCCAGGACTACGTCGCCGACCTCCTCGCCGCGCCTGACGCCCATCGCACCAGGCGAGGGGCGAACACGCTGTGGCAGGTGGCACTGCTGGAGATGTGGCTCCAGACGCACGGAGTCAGCTGACATCAGCCGCCCGGCAGGGCAGGCGGCACCCGAGCGATGTCCCACACGTGCTCAGGCGGCAGGGCACCGACGCGGCTCGCGCTCGTCCGCGGGCCGCAGGGCGGCATGCGTGCTCCGAGCGGACGGGCCGACGTGCGTCACCTGATCCCCTGTGAACAGGATGTCCATGCCGGTTCGCCCCGCCGATCGATTCGATGGCCGGGGCAGTCAGACAGCAAGGAGACCGCCATGGCAAGCATCAACCCGATCGACCTGCAGAAGGCCCTGAAGGGCGCCGAATACCCCTCCAGCCGCGATGACCTGGTCACGCTCGCGAGGGACAACGGCGCGGACGACACCCTGGTCGAGAAGCTCGCCAACGCTCCGACGGAACAGTTCGACGGCCCTGACGACGTCCAGAAGGTCGTGTTCGACAAGGAGTAACCCCTACGCCGCGGGACCGGCGCCGGCCCCTCCGAGAAGGAACGGGGCCGGCGCCGCCGCCTGGAACCGAACGGCGGCGGACCCCTGTGGCGGCTGTGATGACCGGACGCCGGCGGGGCAGGAGGGTCACGGACTGAGGGAGGCGGACATGGGGCGTGACCGGATCGGACTGGCGGAGCTACTGGCGGCAGCGGAGGAAGCCGCGCCGGTGCGTTCCCTCGACGTCGTGGCGCACCATCTGCGCGAGCGGTTCGGAGCCCGGTACGTCTCGTTCCTGTTCGTGGACATCGTGGGCCGACGCCTGCTGCGGGTCCACGAGGAGAAGGCCACCCCACAGGAGCACGGTCCTGACCAGGTGCGCTTGGCCGGGAGCGTCTACGACCGGGTCCTGCGCAGCCAGCAGCTGGTGCAGGTACCGGACGGCGCACAGGGGCGTCGGGTGCTCGCCCCGGTCACCAACCGCGGCGACGCCATAGGAGTCCTGGAGCTGCTCCTGACCGACGTCACGCAGGACATGCTGGAGCAGGTCGAAGAGGCGGCGCACGCGCTGGCGTACATCATCGTCACCGACCGCCGCTTCACCGACCTCTACCACTGGGGCAACCGCACCGTGACCGTGAGTCTCGCGGCGGAGATCCAACGCCAGCTCCTGCCCTCGGCTCCCTCCTGCGAATCCACCGAGTTCGCCCTGGCCGGCGCACTGGTCCCGGCCTCCGACATCGCCGGCGACACCTACGACTACAGCCTCGACGAGCGAACCCTGCACCTGTCGATCACCGACGCCATGGGCCACGACGTCGACGCCTCCCTCATGGCCACCCTCGTGGTCAACGCCTCGCGCGGGGCCCGCCGTGCCGGCGCCGACCTCGCCGAGCAGGCCCGGCAGGCACACCAGGCGCTCCTCGACCACGGCCGCCGCACCTTCGCCACCGGCCAGCTCCTGCGCATCGCCCTGGACGGCACCGGCGCCCAGCTCGTCAACGCCGGACATCCATGGCCCCTACGGCTGCGTGACGGCGCCGTCGAGGAAGTCGGGCTGCGCGTCGACCTCCCCTTCGGCGTACGCGTACAAGGCGCGTACCGGGTGCAGGACCTCGACCTGCGCCCCGGCGACCGCCTCGTGCTGCACACCGACGGCATGCAAGAACGCCAGGCGGCGACCGTCGACCTGGCCGCTCTCATCCGTGACACCGCTGCCGAACACCCCCGCGAGGTGGTGCGTGCCATGGTCACCGCGGTCACCGAAGCGTGCAAAGGCCAGGTGAGGGATGACGCCACCGTCCTGTGCCTGGACTGGCACGGCCCCGCATAGGGGTGCGCGCGAAGCCGCTCACCCGGCGTGGGGTACGTCGGCGCCCCGCCCCCGCTGCTGTGCGTCGACCCGGCCGCACACCGGTGGGCGCGTGGGGCCCACGCCGGCGGGTACACGGCCCATGGCAGATCCTCTGCAGGCGGACCTCTGCGCCGCCGGATGAGGGGGAGCGTCATGGAGGCGTCATGCCGATGATCCACGTCCTGGCCGCCGTCTCTTCAGGGCCATGCCGGCCGTACGAGGCGTCGTCGGTGTCCGGGCGAGCGCACGGGCCCCGGTGATGTCCGCCATGGTTGACGCTCGTGCGGCACCGCTCATGCTCGTCAGGCTGATGGAGGCGAGCCATACCGTCACGCTGGAGCAGTTGCCCGAGCTGATCGCCGGGCACGCCGCCGAGGTCGGCATCCACGACACGGCCGTCTTCCTCGTCGACATCCGTGAGACGGTGCTGCGCCAGCTGACCGGGGTGGGGCCGGACGCCGGTGACGGCGGTGAGGAGTTCACCGTTGAGGGCAGCGTGCCCGGCCATGCCTTCCAGCGTGTGGACGTGCTCGCCGAGCCGGCGACGGTTGGTGCGTCGCCGCGGCGGCGATGGTGGGTGCCCGTGACCGACGGCGTGGAACGCGTGGGCGTGCTGCGGGCCGACACCGACATCTCAGCCGACGACGAACCGACCCGCCAGGTGCTGCGCGCCCTGGCATCGATGACGGCCCTGCTCGTGCTCAGCAAGCGCTCCTTCAGCGACTCCTACGCCCGTCGGGTCCGCACCGAGCCGATGAACGTGGCCGCGGAGATGCAGTGGAACCTCACCCCGCCCCCCGCGTACGCGGGCCAGGACGTCACCGTGGGCGCGGTCATGGAACCCGCCTACCAGGTCGGCGGGGACGCCTTCGACTACGCCGTGGCCGGCAGCACGCTGCACCTGGGGATCTTCGACGCCATGGGGCACGACACCACCGCCGGGATCACCGCCAGCGTCGCCGTCTCCGCCTGCCGCAACGCCCGCCGCCACGGCGCCTCACTGGCCGAGACCAGTGAGTTCGTCGAGCAGGCGCTGCTCGAGCAGTTCGGTGCCCGTGGTTACGTCACCGGCATCCTGGCCGACCTCGACGTGAGCACCGGGCGGCTGACCTGGATCAACCGCGGCCATCACCTGCCCATCCTGATCCGCGGCAACCGCTGGACGACCGAGCTGGCCTGCCCGCCGGCCGGACCCATGGGCACCGGCCTGGGCCTGCCGGTGACCGAGTGCATCGAGCAGCTCGAACCCGGGGACCGGGTACTGCTCTACACCGACGGTGTCACCGAGGCCCGCGACGCCCTGGGCAGGGAGTTCGGACGGGACCGCTTCGTCGACTTCATCCGGCGTCATCACTCCGGCCGGCACACGCTGCACGAGACCCTGCGCCGGCTGATGGCGGCCGTCATCGCTCATCACGGCGGGAAACTCGACGACGACGCCAGCGTCCTGCTCACCGAATGGCGCGCCGGCCACCAGAGCGAGCTGACGCCATGAGCGAGCGGAGTCCAGGGGACGGGAACACCGGTGCCCGCCTCGCGCAGCCTTCGGTGAGCGGCCTCGCTGACGCACCCTGCCGAGCGCGGTGTGTCACTGACCTCCGGCCGGTGGGGGTGCGGTGCCGCGCAGGCGGTCGAGGCGGGTGACGACCGGGCCGGCCGTGACGCCGTGCAGCACGACGGAGGCCAGCACGGTGAACGTCACCACCGCCCACACCTCCCGTGGCGACACCGCGAAGCCCTGCTGACCCAGGGCGTAGGCGAGGTAGTAGAGCGAACCGATACCCCGGATGCCGTACCCCGCGATCACCCAGCGCTCCTTGTTGCCGAGGCCGGTCCCGAGCAGCCCGGCCCAGCCGGACAACGGCCTGATCACCAGCAGCACGGCCAGCCCGGCGACGGCCCCCTGCCAGGTCAGCGCGGCGAGCCCGCCGAGTGCGATGAACGCGCCGAGCAGGAACAGCACCACCGCGGTGAAGAGGCGTTCGATCTGCTCGACGAAGTCGTGCAGGACGTTGTGGAAGCCGTGCGCGCGCTCGGCCGCCCGGATCGAGCACGCGGTGGTGAACACGGCGAGGAAGCCGTAGCCGCCCAGCAACTCGGTGACCCCGTACGACAGGAACGTGGCGCCCAGGGCGACGAAGCCCTCCCGGTGCTCGGACAGCCTGAGCACCGGTGAGCGGGCCTGGAAGAACAGCCAGCCCAGCAGGCGTCCGACCAGCCACCCGCTCAGCACCCCCACCGCGCACCTGAACGCGACGTCCTGTGCCAGCCACGCGCCGACCCAGTCGCCCGACCAGCCGCCGCCCGCCGCCGCGGCCAGCGCGACCGCCG
The DNA here is from genome assembly GCF_040678395.1 of Streptomyces sp. NPDC052687. Lineage (NCBI taxonomy): Bacteria > Bacillati > Actinomycetota > Actinomycetes > Kitasatosporales > Streptomycetaceae > Streptomyces > Streptomyces sp. NPDC052687. Next base: position 9,841 of record NZ_JBFATR010000017.1, read on the forward strand.
CATACGTCAGGGGGAAGGCCAGCCCGTCGTTCAGTCCGGCCTCGCTGGTCAGGGCGAACCGCACCTCGTCCTCGTCGTGCTCGTCCTCGGTGGGCTCACCGACCCGCACCTCGGAGGCGAGCACCGGGTCGGTGGGTGCCAGCACGGCGGCCAGCAGCAGCGCCGCGGCCGGCGGCCAGTCCAGCAGCCACCACGCCACCAGCCCCGTCAGGGCGACGGTCAGCGGCATCGTCACGCCCAGCAGCCGCCAGGTCGTCGCCCACCGGCGCCGGCCGACCGGCCGGTTCAGCGCCAGCCCGGCACCCATCAACGCGACGATCACGCAGATCTCTGTGATGTGCTCGGCGAGCAACCGGTTCTCCACCGGGTCGATCGCGGGCAGCGGCAAGGGCAGCAGATACACGACGATGCCGCCCGCCAGGAACACCAGCGGCATGGACAGCGGCCGTCCGGCCACCACCCGGGGCAGCACCGCCGCGAGCAGCGCTCCCACTCCCAGAAACGCGAACACCGCGTCGGCTATCGTCACTGCGCCGGCCCTCCTCTCCGCATGCCCGCAGAGGCGGCCCCTGGGCCCGTACTGCGGGAAACCGCCGCTGGTCACCTCCGGCGGCCCCCGTCCGCGTACCCAGGTCGGCGTACGGCATGATCAAGACCGGGCAGCACCTGAGAAGAAGGGCGTCCCGCGGGGGCGGGCGGACGGGTGCCGCGGCCCGGCGCGGTGTGCCCAGGATGCCGGGTTCCGCCACTCAGGCCTTGTTCATCCCCCGCAGCGCCTAGTCTGGTGCCGCACACCCGCCTCAGCGGCACGAAGGAGCGTCCCGATGCACGGGTCCTGCCAGTCCGGGAGCGGCGAAGCCGCGGGGGATCGCCATGTGGCGGTGGAGTACTCCAGTGACGACGAGTGGGCGGGCCACCTCGTGGCCTTCGTCCGAGCCGGGCTGGAGCAGGGCGAGCAGATGCGGTACTTCTCGGACGCCACCGAACCGGACCGGGTGACCCGCACGCTCATGGACCGGGGCGTGGACGCCGCTGCCGCGGTGCGGCGCGGACAGCTCGTGGTGGCCACCGCCGACGAGACGTATCTGGCCGGCGGCCGGTTCGACCCCGACATGATGGTCGGGCTGTGGCACGAGGCCGTGGCGGCCGCGGCCGCGCAAGGGTTCCGGGGCCTGCGAGCGATCGGTGAGATGTCGTGGGGCGGCCGGGACATATCGGGCGTCGGGCGCCTGCTGGAGTACGAGCTGCGCATCCACCACGAGGTCTTCGAGCGGTTGCCGCTGCGAGCGTGGTGTTTCTACGACCGGCGCCTGCTGCCCCGCGACGACCTGAGCGTCCTGGTGGGCGCGCACCTGAAGAGGTCGGCCGCCGGGTCGGCCGGGCACGGGCGTCGGGGGCTGTCGGCGGCTCCGCTGACGGGCCCGCCGGGATTCCGGTGGGCCGGTTCGGCCGGTTACGAGAGCCGTCGCGTCGTCGACTCGGCGGCGGCCGCGCTCGCCGCGTCGCCCGTACAGGAGATCATTCTGGACCTCTCGGGCCTCGACCACCTCGACGTCGCGGCCCTGGCCCGCATCGCCGACGCGGCCCGCCGGCGTCCCACCGGCCCGCCCGTGCGCGTCCTCGGGGCTCCGCCGGCCCTGCACCGCATGCTGCGGCTCTTCCCGGAACTCGGCGCCGGCCTGGAGGTGGCCGAACAGTGACCGCTCGTACGGGGCTGACCCCCGTGTCCGCTCGGGAAGACGTGCCCTTCCGCCACCCCGCTCTCTTCTACAGCACCGAGAGCGACTACATCGAGGGCGTCGGCGCCTTCGTCCGCGGGTCGGCGGCCCGCGCCCGACCCGTGCTGGTGGCCGTCCCCGGGGTACGTCTGTCCCAGCTGAGGGACCTGGCCGGCGACGGGCACGGCGACATCACCTGGGTCGACATGCGGCGCGACGGACGCAACCCGGGGCGCATTCTCTCGATGCTCCAGCAATTCGCCGACCGGCACGCGGACCGGGACCCGGTCATCGTGGGGGAGCCCATCTGGGTGGGGCGCACGCCCGCGGAGATACGGGAGGCCACCCGTCACGAGGCGCTCATCAACCTGGCCTTCGCCGGCCGGCGCGCCACCATCCTGTGCCCGTACGACACAGCCCTGCCCGCACGGGTGCTGGAGCAGGCTCACCGGACGCATCCGGTCATCGGCGAACGGACCGGGTACCGGCCCAGCCCGCACTACACGGACCCGCACGCGGTCTGCCGCGACTGCGACGCGCCCCTGCCCGAACCGGTGGACCCGGAGGTGCTGCCCTTCGACGAGTGGCTCCTCGCCGACGTACGCGACGCCACCAGGAAGTGGGCCGAGTCGGCGGGCCTGTCACCGGACCGCCGTACCGACTGGCTGCTCGCCGTCAATGAGGCCACCGGCAACTCGGTACGCCACGGTGGCGGGCACGGCGTCCTGCGTCTGTGGCACACGGCCGGCTCGGTGGTGGCCGAGGTGGCGGACCGCGGCCGGTTCCCGGATCCGCTCATCGGCCGGCGCCGGCCCGATCCGCTGTCCCCCGGTGGCGGCCGAGGGGTGTGGATGATGCACCAGCTCTGCGACCTGGTGGAGATCCGGACACCGTCGTCCGGACTGATCGTGCGCCTGTACATGTCCCTGGAGTGATCCGTCTCGCACGACGAAGTTCCAGGAATGACGCGCCGAGTCGGGGGTAGGCGCGCCTTCGCCGGCCGATTGCTCCGGCGGGTACGAATCGAACGACCGGCGAAAGGGGCGCGTGATGGCGACGACCGTGCAGGCTACTGACCAGGCGGTGGACGTTCCGGTGGACGTTCCGGAGGTGACGGACCCGTCCAAGGTGGCACCCAAGGACGCACGGGAGCTGTCGCGACTGTTCTTCGAACAGCTGGCGCTGCTGGAGGAGGGGACCCCCGAATACCAGTACGCGCGCAACACGCTGATCGAGATGAACATGTCCCTGGTCCGCTTCGCGGCCGGCCGGTTCCGCAGCCGGGGACCGGAGGAGATGGAGGACATCGTCCAGGTCGGCATGATCGGCCTCATCAAGGCCATCGACCGGTTCGAGATCTCCCGCGAGGTGGAGTTCACCTCCTTCGCGGTGCCGTACATCGTCGGCGAGATCAAGCGGTTCTTCCGCGACACCTCCTGGGCGGTCCACGTGCCGCGCCGCCTGCAGGAGGCCCGGGTGCAGCTGGCCCGCGCCACCGAGGAACTGCGCAGCCGGCTGGGACGCAACCCCACGACCAAGGAGCTGTCCGAGCTGATGTGCCTGCCGGAGGAGGAGGTCGTCGAGGCCCGGCTGGCGTCCAACGGCTACAACTCCGCCTCCCTCGACGCCGCCATCCACGGCAGCGAGGACGGCGAGGCGGCCCTCGCCGACTTCATCGGCACGGAGGACGCCGCACTCGAGCTGGTCGAGGACTTCCACGCCCTGGCCCCGATGATCGCCGAACTCGACGAGCGCGAACGGAAGATCATCCACTGGCGTTTCGTCGAGGAGCTCACCCAGGCACAGATCGGCGAACGCCTCGGCGTCTCGCAGATGCACGTCTCCCGCCTGATCAGCCGCCTCCTGGCCCGCCTGCGCGAGGGCATGCTGAGCACGACCTGACGGCCGGACGGCCGGGACCTGGCCGGCCGTAAGCCTTCCGGACCCGTTGCCCGGTGCTGCTCGGACCCGTTGCGGGGTGCTGTTCGGACCCGTTGCCGGGTCCGTACCACCCGGCAACGGGTCCGAACACGTCAGGACGCCGGCCGTCGCGAGAACCGCTGACCGTCAGCCGGTACGGGAGGAGCGCCGAGCGGCCCGGCGGCGCAGGCGCAGCGGAAGCACGTACCAGCACAGGCCGAACCACAGCATGACCGTGCCGACGAGCACTTCGGCGAGGACGCCCGGGAGCACGAAACGCAGGATCAGCAGGAGCGTGCACCCGATGGTCAGGGCGAGCAGCACCATGCCGCACATCATCAGACGGCCGGCGGACTCCACCACCTCGTCCTTCATGCGCTGACCGGACAGCAAACGGTGGATGGAGACGGGGGCTATGAGTGATGCGGTGGCCGCCGCGCCGAGCACCACGGTCGCGACGTAGATGCCCCGGTCCAGCGTCTCCAACTGCCGGAACGTGGGCGTGAAGGAGACGCTGAGCAGGAACCCGAAGAGGATCTGCACGCCTGTCTGGGTGACCCTGGTCTCCTGCAGGATCTCGTTCCAGCGGCGGTTGACCCGCTCATGGGGCGTCTCCGGCGCCTCCGATGCCTCGGCACCGGATGGCCGGCATCGGTCGTGGCTGTGCCCGCAGCAGGCGGTGTCCTTCCCCTCCGGCTTGGCCGACTGCTCCGTCGTCGTCATGGTGTCCTCCCTGTTCCAGGCCGACCGTCTGCCCTGCTCGCACGCTTCTATGCCCTGCCCCGACCGCGGTGGCATGCGCGTCGACGGCGCTGCCCGCAGGCAGGCATAGACCTCTCGGCGCGGGGCAAGCGAACGTCTGCCGGAGGTTGCCCGGCGGGCAGGGTTTCGAGGGGAGAGGCATCAGCATGATCATTCCGGCGGAGAAGGAGCTGCGCGCTGTACTGGCCCGGTTCGCCCAGGCGCGGATCGAGCACGACGTGCGTCCCACCGGTCGTACCAGCCGGGCTCTCGAAGACGCCACGTACACCCTGTGCGTGATGACCGGGGCCCGCACCGCCGAGCAGGCTCTGGCGGCGGCGGACGCACTGCTCGAGCAGTACGGAGCGGGTCGGGTGAGTGCCCGCGGTGAGACTGAGACGACGCTGGCCGCGTGAGCCTGAACCGGCCCGGTCGGGTGGGGCGCATCGGCCGGGGGGCGGCGCGGGGGCCTGAGGCGGTGCGACCGACCCGGACGACGACTCTGGCCGGGATGTGTCCTCCGTAATCCCGGCCACGCCCTTCACACTGGTACGTCGACGTCACCCGCACCTCCCTTCGGAGGACCGCGCCCGGAGGGCCGAGGATGCTGCCAGAGTCGACGCCGGAGGACCACGGCACCACGGAGCCGCCGCACGCTCGTGATCAGCGTCCGCCCGAGCGCGTCGTCCTGCGGGCCGATCTTCGCGCCGCGCTCCCCGACGCGAGTGCCGCCGTCCTGGTCACGGCGGCCGTCTTCGCGTTCCTGTACGCCCGCATGGAGTCGGGTGACTCGGCGACGGTCGCCGTCATGCCGTTCATGGACGACGCCGGCAGGTACTGGATGTATCTGCTCAGCCAGGCGTTCGGCTGGTCGGGCCTGCTGTGGGCCTGGGGCACGGTCATGCTCGGTCTGCTGCTGTCGGGGCCGCGCCCCGCCCGGCTGCCGGTGTCCCGGCGGGTGCTGGAACGCTGGCACCGCACCACGAGCCTGACCACGATGGCCCTGATGTTCGCGCACGCGCTGATGTTCGCGGCGGAACTCGTGCGCTACGAGGCACAGCTGGCGTGGGCCGCGCGGCTGTGGGCGGGGTTCGCCGACACGTTCATGCCCGGCTGGTACGACTCGGGCACCGGCCGGATTGCCATTCCGCTGGGACAGGGCGCTCTGTATCTGGCCATCCCCCTGGGCTTGTTGTTCTACGTCCGCCACCGCGTCGGCGCCGACACCTGGCGCCGGCTGCACCGCTTCGTCATCGTCGTGTACGTGCTGAGCGTGTGGCACACCCTGCTGTACGGCACCAACGTCTGGTACGGCGAGTGGCCGCGCACCGTCCTGTGGCTGCTGCAACTCCCGGTCGCGGCACTGCTGCTGGCCCGGCTGCTGCGGCCTGCCCGGCGGGCTGAGCGGCTGGGCGCACCGACGCGGCGCGAGGGCGCCTCGCTGCCGGGCCGGGCGACGGCGGGCTGGTTGATGCGGGCTGCCGGGCGGTTGGCCGCCGGGGCGGTCGTAGTGGGCCTCGTCATCGTGGTGGCGTCCGGTCATGACGGTGGCCGGGAACGCCCGGCCGAACCACCCGCGACGAGTCCGCATGCGCCCGAGCCCGGGTGATGCACGGCCGGGCAACCGGGAGCGGGGGCCGGTCGTGGGGATGAGGGCGGGAAGGCCGGGGCGAACGGTGATCCGGGAGCCGGGAGACTCACGTCGTCGCCTCCTCGACGCAACCCCGGCCTGGTGAACGACCCGCACGCGACGGAGGACGCTGAGGACGCCCACCCGGCCGCCGTACGGCGTCCCAGCGGCGCGGGCCGCCCCGGCTCAGAGCGGCAGCGGGGCGAGTCCGCGGGCGGGGTGGCGCGGGCCGAGGAAGACGACGATGCCCGTGCCGTCGGGGGACGGGTGGGTGGCCTGGGCCCAGCCCTGGCGGTGGTAGAAGGCCATCGCCCGGGGCGCCTGAACGGAGGTGAGCAGCCAGGAGCGGCCCTCGGGGGCACTCGCGGTGACCGCACGCAGCAGTTCTCCGGCGAGTCCGCTGCCGTGCGCGCCGGGCCGGACGGCGAGTTCGTCCACCTCGAAGGCGCCGCACAGCCAGTCCTCCGCCCGCCCGGCGCCGAGGCCCGCGGCGGCCTGCGGATAACAGCGGTCCGCGGGGAAGGGCGAAGGCGTGGTCCACCCGCTGGCGAAACCCAGCACGTCCCGGCCGGCGACGGCCAGCGCGGCGGTGAAACCGGGGCGCCGCGCGTCACGGGGGAGGCGCGCGGCGAACTCGGCGGCCTTCTCCTCGTCCTCGTTCCAGGGCGGTGCGCAGTAAGCGTCGACGTAGACCGAGTGCAGCGTGCCGGCGTGACGGACGACGTCCTCGCCGCGCAGCACGCGCACCACGGTGGGGGCTGGTGGAGCGGTCACGAGCGGCATCCCCTCCCTGCGTCCGATTCCTTGTTGCAAGTAGTGTGCAATAAGAACCCGGGGATGGTGCAAGGGGTGCGCCGGTGCCGCGCCAGGCCAGGGCGGCCAGGGCCGGGTGTCAGGCCGTCGATCGACAGGGACGCCGCGGAGTGGAGCCAGGTCGTCCCGGCCCCACTCCATGGTGCGGACGTGTCACTGGAACTGTGCGAAGAACCTCCAGATCTCTGCCTTGGTCCAGGTGGCCACACCGCTTTCGGCGGGGGAGCCGTCGACCGGGCCGGGTATGTGGCCTCCGTCGAACGCCGCCCACTGGACCGGGTATCCGGCGCGGCAGCCCGAGTACGCGGTGGTGATGTGCGTTCGGCTGCCCGGCGCGGGTTCGCGCGGGTTCTGGGGAGTGCAGCCGTTGTTGCCGACGAACTTGTCGCGCAGGGACCGTCCTTGCGCGATGCCGAGGACGTTGTCGCCGATGCCGTGGATGCCGAAGTAGGCGATGGGCCGGCTGCCGCCGCTGCACCCGCTGATCTGGGCGCCGGAGATGACCGCGACGGCCCGGAAGACGTCGGCCCGGCTGCACGCGAGTGCGTAGCTCATGCCGCCGCCCCAGCTGAAGCCCGTGGCGAAACGCTGTGCCGGGTCGACACAGAGGCCGCTTTCGATGCGCCGGATCATGTCGTCGACGAAGGTGACGTCCTCACCACCGGAATTGGCCCAGCCGTTGCCGAGGCCCTGGGGAGCGACGAGGATCGCCGTGTTGTTCGACTGTTCCTGCTGGCCGTAGTAGGACCAGGCGCTCCCGCTCGTTCCGCCCGAGGCGACATCGGCGGCGGTTCCGCCCCGCCAGTGGAACGCGAAGATCAGCCGGTAGCGGTGGTTGCTGTCGTAGCCGGCGGGGACCCGGAGGATGAAGCTGCGGGTCTTGCCGCCGCTCTGGATCGTGTGCGTACCGCTCGTCAGAGTCGGGGCGCTGCCGCATCCGCCGCCGCCACCGGACGACAGCTTGACGAGCTGCCACTGCTGACTGGCGCCGCCCCAGTCGGTGTACTGGACGACGGTGCCGCCGTCGGCGGTGGAGGCGCCCTGCACCTCCACCGCCTTGCCGCTGGCGCGGTTGATCAGCCGGACGTGACCCGCCTCGGAGTCGGCCAGGCGGAACTGCTGGTTGGCCCCGTTGTGGTCGGCCCACTGCTGGATCGCGGCGCCGTCCGCGGCCGAGGCGCCGGCCACGTCGAGAACCTTGCCCGAATGCCGGGCCCGGAGGCGGTAGAAGCCGTCGCCGGAGTCCACGAACTGCCACTGCTGGTGGGCGCCGTCGTTGCGTGTCCACTGGCTGACCCGCGCGCCGTCGGCGGTGGACGCGCCGGAGACGTCCAGCGCCTTGCCGCTGTTGCGATTGAGCAGGACGTACCAGGCATCGGTGTCCACCGTCGCCGCCTCGGCGGGCGCCGGATCGACCGCGGTGAGCATGCCGATCGCGAGGGTCGCCGCCACCAGGGCGGCGAGCCGCGACCACCAACGATGCCTTCCTGGAGGGGCGGCGGAAGCCGCACCGTAGGCCGTCATCGATTCGCCCTTTCGTCTGCGGCGGGTGCCGTCAGGTGCGGGTCCAGCGCTGGTTGCCGCCGCCCGAGCAGGAGTAGAGCTGGATCAGGGTGCCGTTGGCGGTGCCGCCCCCGACGGCGTCGAGGCAGAGGCCGGACTGGACGCCGACGATGGTTCCGTCGGAGTTGAGGCGCCATTTCTGGTTGTCGCCACCCCAGCAGCTGTAGATCTGGACCTTGGAGCCGTTGCCGGTGCCGGCGGCGTCCAGGCACTTGTTGCCGTAGACCCTCAGTTCGCCGGCGTCGGTGTACGTCCACTGCTGGTTGGTGCCGCTGTGGCAGTCCCACAGCTGGAGCTGGGTGCCGTCCGTGGTGCCGGCGTTGGGCACGTCCAGGCAGCGGCCCGAACCGACGCCCTTGATCTGTCCCGAGCCCGTGGGGGGCGTGGTGGAGCCGCCGTTGAGCGCGTTGAGGACGGCGGTGTAGGCGGGCTTCTTGCTGCCGTCACCGTTGAAGAGCAGCGGCGTGTCGCTCGCTCGCCAGGAGTCGGTGTCGCGCACGCCCCAGACGGTGATGCCGAGGCAGCGCGCGACGGCCAGGCAGTCGTTGGTCACGGCGGCGTAGGTCGAGGCCGGGGCGCCCTGGATGTCGAGCTCGGTGATGGCCACGTCGACACCGAGGGCGGCGAAGTTCTGCAGCGTGGTGCGGAAGTTGCTGTTGTACGGGCTGCCGCTGTTGAAGTGCGCCTGGAAGCCGACGCAGTCGATCGGCACACCGCGCTGCTTGAAGTCCCGGACCATGGCGTACATGGCCTGGGTCTTGGCCCAGGTCCAGTTCTCCACGTTGTAGTCGTTGTAGCAGAGCTTGGCGGCCGGGTCCGCGGCGCGCGCGGTGCGGAAGGCGACCTCGATCCAGTCGTTGCCGGTGCGCTGGAGGTTGGAGTCGCGCCGGGCGCCCGAACTGCCGTCGGCGAAGGCCTCGTTCACGACGTCCCACTGGGCGATCTTGCCCTTGTAGTGGGCCATCACGCCGTTGATGTGGTCGATCATCGCCTGGCGCAGCGCGCTGCCGCTGAGGCTCTGCATCCAGGCGGGCTGCTGGGAGTGCCAGGCCAGGGTGTGACCGCGCACCTGCTTGCCGTTCTGCACCGCCCAGTTGTAGACGCGGTCAGCGGCGGTGAAGTTGAACTGGCCCCGCTGCGGTTCGGTGGCGTCGATCTTCATCTCGTTCTCCGCCGTGACGGAGTTGAACTCGCGGTTCGCGATCGACGTGTACACCGAGTCGCCCAGCCTGCCCGAGGCGATGGCGGTGCCGAAGTAGCGTCCGCTCTGCGCCGCGGCGGCGCCGAGCGTGGTCTCGGCGGAGTGTGCGGGCGCCGGCGCGACCAGTGCGGCGGCCACTCCGAGGACGCCGACGAGCAGCGCCAGCACAAGGCCGCGCAGCCTCCGGCGGACAACGGGTCTGGGAAGGGCGTACGAGCCCATGGCTGTGCCTCCAAGGTAGAGATCACGGAAGGACTGAAACGCAGGGGAGTGAGTCGTCCGCTCGGAGCCGCTCGGAGCGGGATGGTGCGGGGTGGTGCGCGTGCGTCCGAAATGTCGAACTGTGGTCGGTGCCCGACAGGGATGATTGAGGTGTTGACGATGCCTCGTCAACACTCCGCGCAGAAAAAGTTTCAGTTCCTCGTCCGAATGTTTCGAAGGTCGCGGAGGAGTCCGGTCGCGTCGGCTAGGGACCGTCGGCGACCGACGCTGAAGGTCAGGGCCGGGAGCGAGCACCTCGAACGTTGCGGCCTTCGCGGCGACACGTGCGAGAAGCATTGACGCCGTTCGCCGGGTCCCTATCATTCAGACTGCTCGACACTTCGACACGTGTTCGGTATCTCGAATGCGTGGATGTCATGCACGCAACGTGCGCATTCGCGCGAGGCCAACCGGACCTCCTACTCCAAGGTTGAGGAAGAGCCCCATGTACAGAAGAACTTTCAGCCGCAGGCATCCGTCCGCGGTGCTCGCCGCCGTGGTCGCGGCCCTGGCCGCGTTGGCGGCGCTGCTCGTCGCCGCTCCGGCGCAGGCGGCCTCCAGCGGTGCCTTACGCGGTGTCGGGTCCGGCCGGTGTCTCGACGTGCAGGGCGCCGCCCAGACCGACGGCACGTCCCTCCAGCTCTACGACTGCTGGGGCGGGACCAACCAGCAGTGGACGCTGACGGACGGCAACCAGCTCACCGTGTACGGCGACAAGTGCCTGGACGTTCCGGGCCACGCCACCACGCCCGGCACCCGCGTGCAGATCTGGACCTGTTCCGGCGGTGCGAACCAGCAGTGGCGGGTCAACTCCGACGGCACGGTCGTCGGCGTGGAGTCCGGGCTGTGCCTGGAGGCCGCGGGCGCCGGTACGGCCAACGGCACAGCGGTGCAGCTCTGGACGTGCAACGGCGGCAGCAACCAGAAGTGGACCGGCCTGTCCGGGACTCCGACCCCGCCGGACGGCACCTGCCCGCTGCCGTCGACGTACCGCTGGTCGTCCACGGGTGTCCTGGCGCAGCCGGCGAACGGGTGGGACTCGGTGAAGGACTTCACCGCCGTCAAGCACAACGGCAAGTACCTGGTCTACGGGTCCAACTTCGCGGGCTCGTCGTACGGCTCGATGATGTTCAGTCCCTTCACGAACTGGTCGGACATGGCGTCGGCCCGCCAGACCGGGATGAACCAGGCCGCGGTGGCGCCCACGCTGTTCTACTTCGCGCCCAAGAACATCTGGGTGCTGGCCTACCAGTGGGGTCAGTGGCCCTTCATCTACCGCACGTCGAGCGACCCCACCAACCCCAACGGCTGGTCCGCGCCGCAGCCGCTGTTCACCGGGAGCATCTCCGGCTCCGACACCGGGCCGATCGACCAGACCCTGATCGCCGACGGGCAGAACATGTACCTGTTCTTCGCCGGTGACAACGGCAAGATCTACCGGGCGAGCATGCCGATCGGGAACTTCCCCGGCAACTTCGGCTCCTCGTACACGACGATCATGAGCGACACGAAGGCCAACCTCTTCGAGGGCGTGCAGGTCTACAAGGTCAAGGGCCAGAACCAGTACCTCATGATCGTCGAGGCGATGGGGGCGAACGGGCGCTACTTCCGCTCCTTCACGGCCTCCAGCCTGACCGGCACGTGGACCCCGCAGGCCGCCACCGAGAGCAACCCCTTCGCGGGCAAGGCCAACAGCGGCGCCACCTGGACCAACGACATCAGCCACGGCGACCTGGTCCGGGACAACCCCGACCAGACCATGACCGTCGACCCCTGCAACCTGCAGTTCCTCTACCAGGGCAAGTCCCCCACCGCGGGCGGCGACTACAACCGGCTGCCGTGGCGGCCGGGTGTCCTCACCCTGCGGCGCTGACCTTCCCGGTCCGTGACCGTGAGGTGAAGCGGTCCGCGGGCGTGCGGGCGAGCGGGCCACCGCGTGGGCGGTGGCCCGGCTGACCGACGCTCACCGTCTCGAGGAACCCCGGCCGTGCCGCGGCCGGGGTTCCGGTTCCGTCGCCGAGGCCCCGCATCGGATGCGTGACCACCTGAACCCGATCGCCGGCGCCTCACCGGTCACCGGTCACCGGTCACCGGTCACCGGTCACCGGGCGAGGTGGCGGCGTCCTGTGGCGGCTGTTCATGCGCGTCTGCTTCCAGCGGCGGCGCGTCGTGGCGGTCCGTGCGGTGCTCCGCACGGGTGCCCGCGAGCCTGACCCGTGGCGTTCCGGCCGCACCGGGCGGGAGAGGGACGGGCCGGCGCGCCATGAGGCGGCCCACCCAGCGGCGACCGCAGATCGGGCAGGGCGGGGCACCCTGAGGCTCGTAGGGGGACGACACGCTCTGGCCGTCGCGGGTGAAGTACTCCCACTCGTGCCCGTCCTCGTCGCGGTAGTACTGCACGTCGTAGTCGACGCTCCACTTGTACCAGCAGTGACCGCACGTGAACTCAACGCGTTCGACAGCCAGTTCCGTGATCATCGCTTCCTCCCTTCGGTCGCCTACGGCCGCTGCGATGCCGTCGGGTGCGGTGACGTTCCCTTCCCGGCCGGGGCCTCCGGTTCACGGGGTGCCCCTCGGTCCGAGCCCCTAATCAGCGGGACATCCGCATCAGCGGGACGTCCGAGCCGCGTGCGACGGCTCGCCCTCGCGCTACAGCTCGATCTCGATGTGTTCCACGTCGGTGAACTCCACCTCCAGGCCGTGCGCGCGGGTGTTGTCGGCGCGGAAGTACATCCGGGCCAGTCCCTCCGCCGCGATCCGCTGCAGTTGCCGCTCGGTGGCGCCCTGGTCGCGGGCGGTGAAGAGGCGGTCGGCGAAGTCGGGGGGCAGGGCCTGGGTGATGTCGCGGACGCGGGCGTCGTCGGTGGTGCCCGGCGCGGCGGTGAACCCGAACCGGGCACGGGTGGAGACGATCAGGCCGTCGGTGGAGGCGGCCTTCTTCCTGGCCTTGGCCCTCACCTGCGGCTGCCAGCGCTTGCGCACCTCCCGCTCCATACGGTCGCGCAGGTCCCGGCGGGGCCGCTTGAGCTGTCCCTTGACGTACCGCTCCACGGTGCGCTGGGAGATCCCGAGCGCCTGGGCTGCCGCCCTCGTGCCCTTGAGCTGCCTGACCAGGTACTTCATCTGCGCCTGGGCGCTTCGCGGGGGACGGCGGGTGAACGCCGACTCCAGCGCGCGGTCCAGGCTGTCGCCGATCGAGTCCGCCATGGCGGGCTACTCCCCCTCTCCGGCCGTCGGGTCGGTCTTGACGAGGTTGGCGATGTTGAAGACGCCGCCGTGCTCCTCGAACTGCTGCTCCGCCCACAGCACGGTCCGGGTGCCCTGGTGCTTGACCATGCCGGGGGACACGCCGAGGCGGAAGGTGCCGGGGGCGGGCTTGCCCTCGGGCGTGTGCGGGAGGAAGTCCAGGGGAGAAGGGCCGGGGGAGGGGTAGACGAGGGCGTCGGTGCCGATCGCCACCGGGTACACACCGGCCGCGGCCGCGGTCTTCAGCATCTTGCGGTGCATGCTGATCCGGACGGTGGACAGCACGGCGGCGCGGATGTCGGGCCGCCACGTCGCGCGCTCCAGGGCCGGCCACGGCTCGTAGTACGGCACCTGGCCGCGGTTGCGCTGCCTCAGCTTGCCGATGCCGCCCTTCGCCGTGGCCTTGATCGCCTTCAGGAGCAGGGCGAGGGCCGGGTCGGCCTCCCTGGTGCGGGCCATCGCGTCCAGGAACTCCTGGCCGCTCAGGTCCGTGGTGACGCCGAGGTCCGCCATCGTGGCCACGTACGCGTCGCGCAGCCGCTTGTACCAGGGGTCCAGGTAGCGGCCGGTGCGGGTGCGGACGTACGCCTCGACCGGCGCGACATCGAAGCCGAGCTCGACGGCGTAGGCGACGGTCGGGGTGGCGTACCAGGCCGGGCCGGTCGGGCGCTCGCCGGTCGGTGTGAAGGGGGAGGGGAGCCGGCCGGCGTCCACGGTGCGGCCGTCCACCCGTACGCGGGCGAGGTCGACGTGGGAGAGGTCGACCAGCCAGGAGCCGGGCAGCGCCGGGTCGAACCGGGGGTTGCCGGTCAGGTGGGTGGGGCCGTCGAGACCGACGGTGAGGCCGTTCGCGGCCGCCGCGAACGCCATGTTGACGTCGATGGCGACCAGGTACGGCCGCATGCACTCGTCGTCGGTCAGCGGCCGGCACCACTGGTACGGCTCCTCCAGCAGCATCTCGGCCGGAGTGCGCTGATGGTGCCGCGCGAACTTCCCCTTGAGCAGAGGGTGTTCGTCCGGGACCTCACACTCCACCACCTCGTGGACCCGGGTGAGCGCGTCGTCGTTGAACGCCTGCCGGAACTCGCCGGTGACGGGGTCCTTCTCCGCGCGGGTCGGCGGGCGCAGCGCCGTCATCAGCTCCAGGCCGGTGACCGCCGTCGTGCCGCGCGGTGTCATCACCCGGTCCGCGTACGTGCCCAGGAACCGGGCCAGGTCCGCCGCGTGCAGGCCCGGCAGCCGCGGGTTGTTCCTGTCGTCCCACTCCTCGGCCGGCAGCGCGCCCCAGGCCGGAACGCACAGCTGCACGCACCGGCGCCGGGAGCCCTCCGGCTCGCGGTAGACGCGCGCCCACGGACCGAGGCCGCGCTGCGTGAGCCGCTGCCCGGCCCTGCTGATCTGCTTGACCACCTTGTGGCCGGCCGCGAGCCGTCCGGCGCGCCGCTCCTCCGGGGACAGCTCGGCGGGCAGGCCGTACCGCTCCAGCGCGGCCTCGGTGAGGACGAGGACGGGGTCGGCGTCGCGGCCATGGCGGTGCAGCCGGGCCTGGCCCAGACGCGCTTCCTCCAGCGTCCAGTCGACCAGGGCGGGCAGCGTCCCGGCCGGCACGTCCAGGACCAGGCCGCCGGCGCAGTACGCCACCACACGGCCGTCGTCGTCGACGTCGACCACGGCCAGCGGGCCGTTCTCGAACCGCCCGTCGGCTCCTGCCGTGGCGGGCGGCCGCTGCGCCGTCTTCCTCGCCGCCGCCTTCTTCGCCGAGGTCTGCGCGGCCGCGCGCCGGGGCGGCGCCGACGGCCTGGTGCTCGTCGTCGCCGGCTCGGTGCTCCGCGCCGCCGGTCGGGCCGCAGCCGCGGGGGGCGTCGGCGCTTCCGGCATGGGGGCGGGAGCGGGAGCGGGAAGGGGCGCGGGAGCTGGAACGGAGGCGGTCGCCCTAGCGGCGACGGGCGCGGGCCCGCTGAGCGCCTCCGGCACCGTCACGGGCTCCGGGCCAGTCTCCGGGCCGGGCTCCGGAGCGGGCGCGGGGGGCTCGTGGGGCTTCTGTGGCGCGGGGAAGCGCGCGGCCAGCCCCTCCAGCAGCCGGGCGTAGGCAGCCCGCTTCGGTGGCCGCGGTTCGCTGCGGCCGGCCTCCCAGTTCCCGACCGACTCGCGCCGGGCCTTGAGGGCCCTCGCGATCTGCTCCTGGCTGAGTCCCGCTGCTTCCCGGAGCCGCTTGCGTTCGGCCGGCGGCGGCAGGGGGTCTTGCGCGACCTGTTCCAGCAGTGCGTCGACCGCGCTGAACAGGGCCTGTTCGTCGTGGGACACCCGGTCACCTCCCCTGCCGACCCTACCGAGACGCGCGTGTATCGCGCGTCATTTTCGCATGGCTTGCTCATCTCGTGGCGGGTGAGGGGGCGGGTGGCCGAGGGAGCGAGGGCCGGGTCTCGCCGGTCATGGCCGTATGAGACGCGTCAAGGACGAGACGGGCGCCGTAAGAGAGCCGTCAAGGGTGGCCGGATCCCGGCGGGGCCGGGTTTCTCTCTACTCGTCCGACGCTCGTCCCGTCTCACCTAGGAGCTCGCGATGGCCGACCTGGCCTTCGTCGTCGCCACGATCGCGGTGTTCACGCTCGTGGCTCTCGTCGCCCGAGGGGTGGCGAAGCTGTGACCGCCGAGAACGTCGTCGGCCTGGTCGTGGCCGTCGCCCTGCTGGGCTGTCTCGTCCTCGCCCTGCTCTTCCCGGAGAGGTTCTGAGAGGCAGCGATGGGTCCCGTACTTGCTGATGTGCTCCTCGTGACCGCGCTGATCGGCGCGCTCGTCCTGGTGCACCGCCCCCTGGGCGACTACATGGCAGCGGTCTACGGCTCCGGCAGGCACCTGAGGGTCGAGCGCTGGATCTACCGCTCGGTGGGCGCCGACCCGGACGCCGGGATGCGCTGGCCGGCGTATCTGCGCGGGGTGCTGTACTTCTCCGCGGTGAGCGTGCTGTTCCTGTACCTGCTGCAGCGGACGCAGGACAGGCTGCCGCTGTCGCTCGGCTTCGAGGCGATCTCCGCGGACCAGGCGTTCAACACGGCCGCCTCGTTCGTGTCGAACACCAACTGGCAGTCGTACTCGGGCGAGTCGGCCATGGGCCACCTCGTGCAGACCGGTGGCCTGGCCGTGCAGAACTTCCTGTCCGCCGCGGTGGGCATGGCGGTGGCCGTGGCGCTGGTACGCGGGTTCGTCCGCGCCCGCACCGGCGAACTGGGCAATTTCTGGGCGGACCTGGTGCGCGGCACCGTCCGCATCCTGCTGCCGCTGTCGGCCGTCGCCGCCGTGCTCCTCGTCGCCGCCGGCGCCGTGCAGAACTTCGGCGGCATCCACACCGTCACCACGCTGACCGGTGACCGGCAGGCCATCAGCCCCGGCGCGGTCGCCTCCCAGGAGGCCATCAAGAACCTGGGCACCAACGGCGGCGGCTTCTTCAACGCCAACTCGGCCCACCCGTTCGAGAACCCCGACGGCTTCACGAACCTGCTGGAGATCTTCCTGCTGCTGGTCATCCCGTTCTCGATGCCGCGCACCTTCGGCACGATGGCCGGCTCCGTCCGGCAGGGCTACGCGATCGTGGGGGCCATGGCGGCCATCTGGTTCCTCGGCGTCGTCGCCGTCACCTGGATCGAGTACGCCCACCCGGGCACCGCCTCGCAGCTCGCCGGCGGCGCGATGGAGGGCAAGGAGCAGCGCTTCGGCGAGGGGCCGTCGTCGCTGTTCGCGGTGTCGACCACGATGACGTCGACCGGGTCGGTCAACTCCTTCCACGACTCCTTCGGCGGCCTGTCGGGCGGTGTGCTGCTGCTGGGCATGATGCTCGGCGAGATCGCCCCCGGCGGTGCCGGATCGGGCCTGTACGGCATGCTCGTCATGGCGGTCGTCGCGGTGTTCGTCGCGGGCCTGATGGTCGGCCGTACGCCCGAATACCTGGGCAAGAAGATCGGATCCCGCGAGATCAAGCTGGCCGCCTGCTCGCTGCTCATCACCCCGGCGCTCGTGCTGACCGGCACCGCGCTGGCGATGGCGCTGGGCACCGGCCCGTCCTCCATGACCAACACCGGCCCGCACGGCTTCACCGAAGTCCTGTACGCCTACACGTCCGCGTCGAACAACAACGGCTCGTCGTTCGCCGGGTTCGCCGCCGACACCGGGTACCACAACACGATGCTCGGGCTGTGCATGCTGCTGGGCCGGTTCCTGCCCATGGTGTTCGTGCTGGCGCTCGCCGGTTCGCTCGCCGAGCAGCGGCCGGTGCCGGTCACCGCGGGCACGCTGCGCACGGAGAAACCGCTGTTCACCGGGTTGCTGGTGGGCGCAACCCTGAGCATCGCCGGTCTGACGTTCTTCCCGGCCCTCGCCCTGGGCCCGCTCGCCGAAGGGCTGGCGGCATGACCACCGACATCACCGAGCAGAGAGACGCCATGTCCACCACCACCCCGACCCGGCCGGCTCCCCACCAGGACGCCCCGACCGGGCACCCGCCCGGCCGAGGACGGGTCGCCGCGGGCCTGTTCGACCCGAAGCAGCTGGTCACCTCGCTGCCGGACGCCTTCCGCAAGCTCGATCCGCGGGTGATGGTGAAGTCGCCGGTGATGTTCGTGGTGCTGGTCGGCTCGGTCCTCACGACGCTCTTCGCGTTCCGGGAGCCGGGCGACTGGTCCGGCTGGACGATCAGCGCCTGGCTGTGGCTCACCGTGCTCTTCGCCAACCTGGCGGAGGCGGTCGCCGAGGGCCGCGGCAAGGCGCAGGCCGACACCCTGCGCAGGGCCAGGACCGGCACCGTCGCCCGCCGGCTGCTGCGGGACGGCTCCGAACAGAGCGTGCCCGGCACCGAGTTGCGGGTCGGTGACCTGGTGGTCTGCGAGGCCGGTGATGTCGTCCCCGGCGACGGTGATGTCATCGAGGGCGTCGCCTCGGTCGACGAGTCGGCGATCACCGGTGAGTCGGCCCCCGTCATCCGGGAGTCGGGCGGTGACCGGTCCGCCGTCACCGGCGGCACGAGGGTGCTGTCCGACCGCATCGTCGTACGGATCACGACGAGGCCGGGGGAGACGTTCATCGACCGGATGATCGGCCTCGTGGAGGGCGCGGCGAGACAGCGGACGCCGAACGAGATCGCGCTGAACATCCTGCTCGCCGCGCTCACGATCGTGTTCCTGCTGGCGGTGGCGACCCTGCCGCCGTTCGCGGAGTACGCGGGCGCACACCTGACGATGGTCGTCCTGGTGGCCCTGCTGGTCTGCCTCATCCCCACCACGATCGGCGCCCTGCTGTCGGCGATCGGCATCGCGGGCATGGACCGCCTGGTGCAGCGCAACGTGCTGGCGAAGTCCGGGCGCGCGGTCGAGGCCGCCGGTGACGTGTCGACGCTGCTGCTGGACAAGACGGGCACCATCACCCTGGGCAACCGCCGGGCGGCGGAGTTCGTGCCGGTGCGCGGCACGAGCGAGGCGGAACTCGCGGACGCCGCGCAGCTGTCGTCACTGGCGGACGAGACCCCGGAGGGCCGCTCCGTCGTCGTACTGGCGAAGGAGAAGTACGGGCTGCGCGAACGCCACCAGGGGGAGGTGGCGCACGCCGAGTGGATCGGGTTCACCGCCCAGACCCGGATGTCCGGCGTGGACGTGGCGGGGCGGAGGATCCGCAAGGGCGCCACGGCGTCGGTGATCGCCTGGGTGAAGGAGCGCGGCGGCGAGGTCGCCGAAGGCGCGGAGCGGATCGCGCACCGCGTCTCCGAGGCGGGCGGCACGCCGTTGCTGGTCGCCGTCGAGGACCGCGGCGGTGCCCGCGTGCTGGGCGTCGTCCACCTGAAGGACGTGGTCAAGGCCGGCATGCGGGAGCGGTTCGAGGAACTGCGCCGGATGGGCATCAGGACCGTCATGATCACGGGCGACAATCCGCTGACGGCGCGGGCGATCGCCGAGGAGGCCGGTGTGGACGACTTCCTCGCCGAGGCCACGCCCGAGGACAAGATGGCGCTCATCAGGCGGGAGCAGGCGGGCGGCAAGCTGGTCGCGATGACCGGCGACGGCACCAACGACGCCCCCGCGCTCGCCCAGGCGGACGTCGGCGTGGCCATGAACACCGGCACGTCGGCCGCCAAGGAGGCCGGCAACATGGTCGACCTCGACTCGGACCCGACCAAGCTGATCGAGATCGTCGAGATCGGCAAGCAACTCCTCATCACGCGGGGCGCGTTGACGACGTTCTCCCTCGCCAACGACGTGGCGAAGTACTTCGCGATCATCCCCGCGCTGTTCGCGTCCGTCTATCCGGGCCTGGACAAGCTCAACGTCATGGGCCTGTCCTCGCCCGACTCCGCGATCCTGTCCGCGGTGATCTTCAACGCGCTGATCATCGTCGCGCTGGTGCCGCTCGCCCTCAAGGGCGTCCGCTACCGGCCGGTCAGCGCGGACCGGTTGCTCCGCCGCAACCTCGGGATCTACGGCCTCGGCGGCCTGATCGCGCCGTTCGCCGGCATCAAACTCATCGACCTGCTCATCTCGCTCGTCCCCGGAATCGGGTGAAGGACATGAACACCTCTGTCGTGAACACCGGGCGCACGGCCTGGGCCGCCCTGCGCATGCTGCTCGTCCTCACCGTCGTGACCGGCGTCGTCTATCCGCTCGGGGTGACCGGCATCGGCCAGGCGTTCTTCCGCGACCAGGCCAACGGCTCGATCGTGACGGCCGACGGCAGGGCGGCCGGCTCCCGGCTGATCGGCCAGAGCTGGAACCTGCCCGGCACCGACGAGCCGGACCCGAAGTGGTTCCAGGGACGGCCCTCCCACAGCGGCTACGACTCCCTGGCCACCGGATCCGGCCAACTCGGCGCCTCCGAACCGGCTTTGGTGAGGAGCGTCAGGGCCGCCAAGAGGCAGGTCGCCGAGTTCAACGGCGTGCCCGAGTCGCAGGTGCCCAAGGACGCGGTGACCGGCTCCGCCTCCGCGATCGACCCGCACATCTCCCCGCGGTACGCGCGACTTCAGGTCGGGCGCGTGGCCGCGCACAACGGGCTGAGTGCCGCGCGGGTGCGGCAGCTGGTCGACGACCACACCGAGGGCCGTACGGCCGGTTTCCTGGGCGAGCCGCGCGTCAACGTCCTGGAACTGAACATCGCGCTCAGGGATTTGACGAGGAGGACCTGACGGACTCGGCCGGCCGGGCCGTACGGAGCGAGCCGGCCGCCTTATCGTTGCGGTCATGGTCTCTCAGCCCTCCACGGATCCCGCCGTCTTCCACGCCACGCTCCGCGAGCAGTTCGAGGTGTTCCTCGACGAGTACCGGGCCGCCCTGCACGACAGTCTGAACGGGCTGACCGAAGAGCAGGCACGCCGGTCGCTGGTTCCCTCCAAGACCACACTGCTCGGCCTGGTCAAGCACGCCACCTTCGTCGAGAAGGTCTGGTTCGACGAGGCGGTCACCTGCCGGCCCCGTTCCGAGATCGGCATTCCCGGCACCCCCGACGAGTCCTTCGATCTCCACGAGGACGACACGATCGCCTCGGTCCAGGACGCCTACCGCCGGACCTGGGCGGCGTCCCGCCGGGCCACGGCGGAGCTGACGCTGGACGACGTCGTGCGGGGCAACCGCCGCGGCCCCCTGCCGCTGCGCTGGGTCTACCTCCACGTGCTGCGGGAGCTGACCCAGCACTGCGGGCACGCCGACATCCTCCGCGAACAAATCCTCGCCGGCTCCGGCGAGGCCGCGGCGCGCCGGGCCCCCACCACCTGACGCGCCTTCGATTCCTTTACAAGATCCACAAGTTGTCCATAGGTTTCTCCTCCGGGGGTGCGTCGAGCGCCCCCTCATGAGACTTGCCGCCCCGCGGCAAGAAGGGGAGAAAATTGAACAGCCACTCACCCCGAGGCGGGACGGGGCCTCTCGGCCTGCTCCGCCCCGGGGGAAGACAGCGCGTGCGTCGCGTCGCGGCGGGCCTGGCCCTCGTGATGGCGACCTCGGCGCTGTACGGCGCGGAGGCCGCCCTCGCGGTCCAGCCGCCGGCCGCGGCCGCCGCGAAGCCGAAGAAGCCCGCCGCCACGACCGCCGCCGACATCGCCTCCGCGCGCGTCGCGGCACGCCTGACCGGCAAGCGCGTCGAGGCGCTCTCGGAGCGCACCGAGACATCGACCACCTGGGCCAACCCGGACGGCAGCCTGACCAGCGAGCTGTCCGCCGGCCCCGTGCGCTTCCGCGACGGTGACGCCTGGCGCGCCGTCGACCTGGACCTGGTCCGCGCCCGTGACGGCTCGGTGGCGCCGAAGGCACACCCGCGCGGTCTGGAACTCGGCAAGCGCGGCGGCAAACGGCTGGCCTCGCTGTCGGACGACGACGGTGCCGCGGCCCGCGACCTGGTGACGCTCGGCGAGGGGGACCAGCGGATCACCCTCCAGTGGAAGGGCGGACTGCCCGAGCCCGAACTGGACGGCAACCGGGCCACGTACCCGAACGCCGTGCCCGGCGGTGACGTCGTCGTCGAGGCGACCCGCACCGGCTTCGAGCAGTACGTGGACATCAGGAAGCGCCCGGAGCGCAAGGGGTACACGTACACCCTGCCGCTGAAGGCCGAGGGCCTGAAGGTCAAGCGGCTCAAGGACGGCAGCCTGCGCTTCACCGACCGCAAGAGCGGCACTAAGGCTGTCATGCCCGCGCCAGTGATGTGGGACGCGGCCGTCGACAAGCGCTCCGGTGAGCACACCCACCGCGCCAAGGTCGCCATGAAGGTCGTCAAGACCGCCGGCGGAGTCGACCTGGTCCTCACCCCGGACGCGACGTTCCTCGCCGACCCGGACACGAAGTACCCGGTCACCGTCGACCCGTCGACCTCCGCGCTGTCGAACGTCTTCGACACCTACGTGCAGCAGGGCGAGACCGTCGACTGGTCCACCGACACCGAACTGGACTTCGGCAACCCCGGCACCAAGAACGCCGACGGCACCCCGCGCACCGCGCAGTCCTTCATCACCTGGAACACCACGCCCATCCAGGACGCGCTGGTCTCCAGCGCCAAGCTCAGCCTGTGGAACTTCCACTCGGCCAACACCGACTGCAAGGCCCACCCGTGGGAGGTGTGGGCCTCGGGAGCGGCCTCGACCGCCAGCCGGTGGGCCAACCGCCCGACGATGACGGCGAAGAAGGCCACCTCCACCGAGACCCGCGGCAACGCCGACTGCGCCACGCAGCCCGACGGCTGGATCAACGCCGACGTCACCGCGCTGGCGCAGGACTGGGCCACGGTCAAGGCCACCCGCGGCCACATGGGCATCCGTGCCTCGGACGAGTCGGTCGTCGCCCAGTGGAAGCGGGTCAACTCCGCCAACGCGGCCGCCAATCCGCCCAAGCTGGTGGTGAACTACAACTACCGGCCGCGCACCGGCACCCAGCAGGAGGCCGGCCCGCCGTTCCTATCGTACGCCGGCGCCTACGTGGTGAACACGACCACCCCGACCCTGCGGGACACGTTCGTCGACACCGACGGCGACAAGGTCAAGGGCACCTTCCAGATAGCCGACAACGCCACCGGCGCGCAGCTCGGCGAGATCCTGGTGTCCCCGCTCACCCCGTCCGGGCAGCCAGCCTCCGTCACCGTGCCGTCGGGCCTGCTGACCGAGGGCAAGACCTACAAGTTCCGCACCTCGCCCTACGACGGGACGCACTACAACCTGGGCTGGTCCGCCTGGAAGACGTTCACGGTCGACACCAAGGCACCTCTCGCCCCGGCGAAGGTCGTGTCCACCGACTACCCGTCGGACAAGTGGGTCAAGGGCGCCGGCCAGCCGGGCACGTTCACCGTCACCCCGCCCGCCGCCGACCACAACTGGCTGGAGTGGTCGCTGGACGGCGTGACCTGGACCAAGGCCGCGACCGGCGGATCCACCGCCGACAAGGCCCTGACCGTCACCCCGCCGAAGAACGGCACCCACACCCTCCAGGTGCGCGCGGTCGACAAGGCGGACAACAAGTCCGAGGCCGTCGAGTACACCTTCCACGCCGGTCCCGGCGGATTCGTCGAGCCCTCGGACGGCGAGCGCACCGCACGCCGCCTGCCGCTGGTCGCCGAGGCCGAGGCGGGCAAGTACGACAGCGTCTCCTTCTCCTGGCGCCGCTCCGAGGCGGACCCCTGGGTGAAGATCCCGGTCGGTGACGTCACCGCCGCCGGCACCGCGCTCACCGCCTGGCCGGTGCCGCTGACGAACGGCAGGAACGCCGCACTGGTGTGGAACGCCGTGGGCACCGTCGACCCCGACGGCAGCGTGCAGATCAAGGCCGACTTCACCGGACCGAACTCCGCCGCCGCGAGCACCCCGCCGCTGACCGTGGTCGTGGACCGCACCGCGGACGGCGCGGCCACCAGCGAGATCGGCCCCGGCCGGCTCAACCTGCTCACCGGCGACTACGGCCTGTCGGCCACCGACGCGTCGTACTTCAACATGACGGTCTCCCGCACGGCCTCCTCCCGCACCCCCGGCCGGGCCGCCCAGCAGACCGGCCAGGCGCCGATCTTCGGCAAGGAGTGGGTGTCCGGCAGCACGACCGGGCAGGCCGACTCCGACTACTCCCACGTGCGCCGCATCTCCGACACCGCGGTCGACGTGGTGCTGCCGGACGGCGACGCCATCCACTTCACGGCCAACACCGCCAAGACCGGATGGATCGCCGAGCCGGGCGCGGAGGACCTGACCCTGACGGGGTCCGTGAGCGGTTCCTTCACGCTCACCGACACCGACGGCATGGTGACCCGGTTCACCAAGCCGCAGGGCGCCTCGACCTGGCAGGCCTCCGGCACGCTGGTGGACGGGCTCGACAACTCCACCACCACGGTGGTCTCCGAGACGGTGACCGCGAACGGCGCGACCCTGTCGCGTCCCCAGCGGATCATCGCCCCGTCCTCCGCGGTCAGCGCCGCCACCTGCACCACGACCCCCGACACCAAGGGCTGCCGGGCACTGCAGTTCGTGTACGCCACCGCCACGACCGCCACGGCCGACACCCTCGGCGACTTCGCCGGCCAGGTGAAGGAGATCCGGCTGTGGTCCACCGAACCGGGCGCGGCCAAGGCGACGTCGCGGGCCGTCCAGGCGTACCTGTACGACGGCAGCGGACGGCTGCGCCAGGCCTGGCACCCGCAGATCAGCCCGTCCCTGAAGACGGAGTACGCCTACGACACCGCCGGCCGGGTCACCAAACTGACCCCGCCCGGTGAACTGCCGTGGACCTTCACCTACGGCAAGGCCGGCAGCTCCGTCACCGCCGGGGACGGCATGCTGCTGAAGGTCACCCGTCCGGGGCTGAAGCAGGGCACGACGGACGTCGTCGAGGGTCAGGCGGCCACCAGCGTCGTCTACGACGTGCCGCTCACCGGCACCTCGGCGCCGTACAGGATGGGCGCCGCCGACGTCCGCGCCTGGGGCCAGCTGAACGCGCCGACCGACGCCACCGCGGTCTTCCCCGCGGACTCGGTCCCGGCCGGTCACACGGGCTCCGCGCTGACGGCCACCGGCTACCAGCGGGCCGAGGTCCACTACCTCGGGGTCTCCGGCCGCGAGGTCAACACGGCGGTGCCCGGCGGACACATCTCGGCCGTCGAGTACGACCGTTTCGGCAACACCGTCCGCACCCTCAGCCCCGGCAACCGCGCGCTCGCGCTCGGCACGACCGCCGCGCAGAATGAGACGCTGACCGGCCTCGGCATCATCGAGCGCTCCACGGCGGAACGCGCCGAACTGCTCTCCACCACCTCGCTGTTCGACGCCAAGGGCGTCCGCGAGCTGGAGGAGTTCGGCCCGCTGCACCGGGTGGACCTCACCGAGGACCTCAAGGACGGCACCACCGTGCTGATCGAGGCCGGCACCTCGGTGCCCGCCCGCGCCTGGACCGTGTACGAGTACGACGAGGGCCGTCCCACCGACGGCACCGCGGCGGTCAAGGACCAGGTGACCCTGGAGATCAGCGGTGTCCGGGTCCGCGACCACGACTCGGTGATGGGGGACAAGCGCGTCAACGAGACCCAGTACGACTGGGCCAAGGGACTGCCCACCCTGACCATCCGTGACTCCGGCGGACTGAACCTGGTCACGAGCACCCACTACGACGCCCAGGGACGCGTGACCGACCAGGTCCCGCCCGGCGGCACCGGCGACGACGCGGCCTCCACCGTCACCGTCTACTGGTCCGGCACCGGCACCGGCGACTGCCAGGGCCGCCCGGAATGGGCCGACCAGGTCTGCTGGACCGGCCCGGCCGGCGCCATCACCGGCGGAGGCAGCCAGCCGACAGGAGTCCCCGACAGCACCACCGAGTACGACTGGTGGGGCAACCCGGCCAAGGTCACCGAGACCGCCAACGGCGCCACCCGGACCACGACCACGTCGTACGACGCGGCCGGCCGCAAGTCCAAGGTCACCGTCACGGGCGGCATCGGTCAGGCCGTCCCCGAGATCACCACGACCTACGACCCGGCCACCGGCCAGATCGCCAAGCTCACCTCGGCGACGGCGGGCACCATCACCAAGGAGTACGACAAGCTGGGCCGGCAGGTGTCCTACACCGACGCCGACGGCGGCGTCACCAGGACCGAGTACGACCTGCTGGACCGTCCGGCGAAGGTCTCCGACTCGGTGCCGTCCACGGTGACGTACACCTACGACCACAGCGCGGAACCGCGCGGTCTGCTCACCGGCACGACCGACTCGGTCGCGGGGACGTTCTCCGCCGCGTACGACGCGGACGGCTCGGTGACCTCCGAGCGGCTGCCCGGCGGTTACGCCCTCGCCATCACCCAGGACCCCTCGGGTGCCGAGACCTCCCGCTCCTACACCCGCACCAGCGACGGCACCTCGGTCTACACGGACACCGTGCGCGAGTCGGTGCACGGACAGGTCACCAGCCACTCCGGCTGGTCCGGCCAGAGCTACCGCTACGACAGGGCGGGCAGGCTGACCACGGTCGAGGACACCACGGGCCAGGTGTGCACGCGCCGCTCCTACACCTTCGACAGCCGCAGCAACCGCAAGACCCTGACCACCGCGGCCGGTGAGGCCGGCGCCGCCTGCCCCACCACCGGAGGAACCACCACCACCCACACCTACGACAGCGGCGACCGGCTGGTCGACGCCGGCTACCAGTACGACGCCCTGGGCCGCACCACCGCCCTGCCCGGCAACACGGCCGGCTACTACGTCAACGACCTCGTCCACCGTCTGACCACCGGCACCAAGCGCCAGACGTGGCAGCTCGACGCGGCCCTGCGGTTCCGCAGCTGGACGGGCGAGACCAGCAGCGGCGGCACCTGGACCCAGACCGAGTCCAAGCTCAACCACTACGCCGACGACACCGACAATCCCCGCTGGATCGTCGAGGACGCCGCGGCGGGCACCGTGACCCGCAACGTGACGTCCGCTTCCGGCGCGTTCGCCGCCACCACCGCCAAGAGCGACCAGACGGTGCTGCACCTGAGCACCATCCACGGTGACATCGCGCTCCAGCTGCCGCTGGACACCGCTGTCGCCCCGGTCGCCCTCGACACCGACGAGTACGGCAAGCGGCGCGACAACCAGCCGGCCACCCGCTACGGCTGGCTCGGCGGCAAGCAGCGGTCCAGCGAGACCCCGTCCGGTATCACTCTCATGGGCTCGCGGCTCTACCAGGCCGAAACGGGCCGCTTCCTGTCCCGGGACCCGATCCCGGGCGGCAACGCGAACCCGTACGAGTACTGCTCCGGTGATCCGGTCAACTGCTACGACCTCTCCGGCAACTACAGCACCGGAGGCCTGATACCCGAGGCGGCCATCTGCGCCTTGTTCGTCCTGTGGTGCGCCGACATGGTCTACATCACGCACTGGGCGCTCAAGGAGGCCAAGCGCGCCTACAGCAACGGCCCGAAGCAGAACGCCTACCGGCACTGCATCTGGCAGGCCATGCTGACCTGGGCCGTGGGATCCAGCCTGGCCAAGTCCCTCGGCTGGGCCCACGAGAAGAACGCCGGCAGTTCCGCGAAGGCCAAGCGGGACTCCGCGGCCGACCGGTACAACAACACGGTCGGCCGGAAGATCGGCGGCCAGATCACGGCGTGGACCTACGGCGGAGCCAAGAAGGCGGCGTGCGCTCGCTGCAAGAAGGCCGTCAAGCAGCACAAACTGAAGTCCAACGCCAAGGGCAATCCCTGGGTCTGAAGACCCGGCAGACACCACAGAGGCAGGGCCGTCCGTTCCGGGCGGCCCTGCCGTCCCCCCACGAACCCCCGAAAGCGATCGAAGCGATCATGCTTGCGTCACTCCTCCCCACCCGGCAGGGACCGCGTTTCGCCCTCCTGGAATCCGGCGTCACGCTCTTCGCCGCCCTCTGCTGGAAAGTGCTCGCCTTCGCGATGTACGCCGAGGGCTACGACCTCGACGACAGCGCACCGGCCCAGGTGACGGGCGACGAGGACATCGCGGCGCTGGCCCTGCTCTTCGGACTCTCGGTCCCCGTGACCTGGCTCCTGCGCCTGATCCCCTGGCAGCCGCTGCGCACCGCCACGGAGGCGATCATCGCGCTGCGCCTCGTGGCCGTCGTGCTGCTGTCCGCGGTGATGTTCGCCGGTCTGCTCACCGGGGTCCGCGTTCCGCTGGTGGGATGGCGTTTCTGACGGTCACTCGGTGACCCGTCCGGGGAAGACCGCCCCAGGCGGCGGGGGAAGGCCCGTGAAGGGACCGCGCCGCCCGGGGCCCGGCGTGTGACTACGCCGCGTCCTCGGCGAAGCCCTCGTCGGTGAAGGCCTCGTCCGTGAAGGCCTCCTCCGGCATCATCGCGGCGCCGAACCCGCTCATGATCTCCTCGATGTCCAGCTCGGTCGCGCCGGCCGGGGCCGTGAGCGCCCCGCCCTCACTCAGCCGCACCACGAGGCCCAGATTCTTCACCTTCGCGTTCTCGGCCAGCTCGGCGAGGTCGACGCGCACCTCGGTCAGGTCGCCGTTCTCGAGCGTGAAGTCGGCCGTGACCTTTGTGTTCGGGGCGTCCTTGAAGTCCTTCTCGGTGGGCAGCTCCATGCCCGGCGGCAGGCTCTTCGCGAGCGGCCGGATCTCGCCGACCAGCTCCGTGACCAGCGTGCGGAAGGGAGCGGTGGCGGTGATGTGCTCGGCGCCGTCCTCGCCCCCGGACGTCTTGAACTCGACCTCGCGGGCGATGGTCTTGCGGACCGCCTCCAGCAGCCGCTTCTGCGTCTTGGCGTCCAGCGTGGGCTCGGGCGCGGGCTCCGCGCCGGGCTCGGCACCCATCTCGGAGGTGGTCCGCTCCATCTCCTCGGTGTCGATCTTCACCCACTCCCCGTCGAGCACCTTCTTCAGCGCGCCCGCCTCCGGCGGCAGGTCCTTCGCCGACGGCACGGGGGCACCCATCGCCTTGCCGAGGGACTTGGCGTCGGTGCGGATGTAGGTGTAGTCGCCGACGACCCGGTACTCGACCAGGTCGCCGTCCTCGGTGCCGACCTTCATGGCCATGCCGACGAAGTCCTTCTCACCGGACTCGTCGATCGGCTTCTTGGACTGCATGGTGACGCTGATGGTCGCGCCACTGAGCAGTTCGGCGACCTCGTCGGGCAGTTCCTCGCCCGGCTCCGGCTCCGAGGAGGCGTCCAGCGCCTTCAGGCTCGCGGCGTCCGTGTCGAGTTCCAGCTCGAACGAGAGCGTCTTCTCGTCGCCGAGCTTCTCGAAGGCCCGGTCCAGCTTCTGCCCGGCGGAGAGCTGCTCCACGGTGCCGCAGGCGGCCGCGGCCACCAGAACGGTGCCGACGACCGCGGCGGCGGGCAGGGTCTTGCGTATGGCGGTGATGATGGTCTCCTCGTCGGTGCGATCACGGCGATCGGCTGTCGATGAGTAGACCCCTGACGCGGCCCGATGGTTGCCCCCGGATTCACCGCACGCGCACCACGGGCGGGTGGGCCGCGAGCCTGCCGCGGAAAGGGAAAGAGAAAAGAAGGAGGGGAGGACGTCCCGCGGGCCGGCGGGACGTCCTCCCCGGTACGTACCGCTCGGCTCAGCCGGCGACGATCCGCTCCGCCGCCGCGATCGCGCAGACGCGAGCCGCGCCGTACGTGGCCAGGTAGAGCGCGCCGCGGGGCGCGGACTGCGCGACGCCCATCTCCACCACGACGGTGTCCGGGCGGGCGGCCAGCAGGGTGTCGAGGGCGGCGCTCATCCAGTCGTGCCGGTGTTCGTCCCGGACCACGGCGACGACTCGCCGGTCACCCGCCGCGGCGAGTGCCTCCTTGCCGGCCTCCGCACCGGAGAAGACACCGCTCTCGGTGCCGGGCAGCAGGCGTTCCAGCTCGGCGCCCACACCCCACGGCGTCTCGTCCCCCACGGCGATGTTGGCCACCGGCTGGAACGTGGCCACGAACACCGGCTCGGTGACCGGCGCCGCGCCCCGTCCGGGGACGACGGTGACCGCGCGGCGTGCCGCGACCAGACCGATCTCCCGCTCGGCCGGGTTGTCCGGGGCCGTCGCCCGCGCCGTGTCCGCGGTCCACCGGGCCAGGTCCCGTACCCGGGACGCGGCGTCGGCCAGCCGTTCCTCGGACAGTTCACCGGAGCGCACGGCACTCACGAGGGCGTTCCGCAGGCTCAGCACCGTGGCCTCGTCGCACAGTCCGCCGCCGACGCAGATGGCGTCCGCACCGGCCGCGACGGCCATGACCACGCCGCGCTCCAGGCCGTAGGTGCCGGAGATGGCCTGCATCTCCATGCCGTCCGTGACGATCAGTCCCTGGTAGCCGAGTTCACCGCGCAGCAGACCGGTCAGAATGCGCGGCGAGAGCGTCGCCGGGTACTCCGGGTCGAGGGCCGGCACCAGGATGTGCGCGCTCATCACGGCCTGGGTGCCGGCCGCGATCGCCGCCCGGAACGGGACCAGTTCGCGCTCGGCCAGCGTGCCGGCGTCGACGTCGATGCGCGGCACCGAGTGATGGGAGTCGACGCTGGTGTCGCCATGGCCGGGGAAGTGCTTGGTGCACGCCGCGACCCCCGAGGACTGCAGGCCTCTGACGTAGGCGGCGGTGTGCCGCGCGACGAGCGCGGTGTCGGCACCGAAGGACCGCACGCCGATGACCGGGTTGAGCGGATCGGCGTTGACGTCGGCCGACGGCGCCCAGTTGAAGTTGATGCCGCACGCCGCGAGACGGCGGCCCAGCTCCCGTGCCACGCCGTGCGTCAGATCGGTGTCGTCGACGGCTCCCAGCGCGTGGTTGCCGGGGAACGAGGAACCGGTGCGCACCTCCAGGCGCGTGACGTCGCCGCTCTCCTCGTCGATGGCCACCAGGAGGTTCTCCTGCTCGGCCCGCAGCTGCGCGGTGAGGGCGGTGACCTGCTCGGCCGTGGTCACGTTGCGGCCGAACAGGGCGATCGAGGCCAGCCCTTCGCCGATCCGGCGGCGCACCCAGTCGGGAGCGGTGGTCCCCGCGAAACCCGGCTGCAGCACGGCGAGTGCGTCGCGGGTGAGCGTGTCGGTTCTGCTGGTGGATGTCGTCATGCCGAGTTATCCCTTCACAGCGCCGTCGGTGAGACCGCTGACGGCCTTGCGCTGCAGGAAGACGAAAAGGACCAGGATGGGCAGCGCGAACAACGAGGAAGCGGCCATCGTGGCGCCCCAGTCGTCGCCGAACGCGGTGCGGAACTGCGAGATCCACAGGGGGAGGGTCTGGTACTCGATGCTCTTGTTCAGGATGAGTACCAGGGGATACTCGTTCCAGGCGGTGATGAACCCGAACAGCGAGGTGGCCATCAGGCCGGGGGCGAGCAGCGGGAAGATCACCTTGCGGAAGGCCTGGACGCGGGTGCAGCCGTCGACCATCGCGGATTCCTCCAGCTCCCTGGGCACCGCGGCGACATAGCCACGCAGCGTCAGAATGGTGAACGGGAGCACCATCATCATGTAGAAGACGGTGAGCGGCACCAGGCTGTCGAGCATGTCGCTGTCGCGCACGAGCATGTAGTTGGCGATCACCATCACCTCCCACGGCGCCATCTGCGCGAGCATGAAGACGACGACGAAGGCGCCGCGGCCGGCGAACCGCATCCGGGCCAGGGCGAACGACGCGAACAGGGCGATGACGAGCGACAGCAGCACCGCGAGCACGGTCACCGTGACGGAGTTGCGCACCAGCGTCCAGAAGTGGTCCGCGTGGATCGCCCGGTCGAAGTGCTCGAAGGTGAGGTTCACGGGGACCCAGACGGGGTCCTCGGCGATGATGTCGCCGGTCGGCTTCAGGGCCGTGGCGAACATCCAGTAGACGGGGAACGCGAAGACCACGAAGAGGACGACGGCGGTCGCGTTGAGCGACAGCCGGCCGAAGAGCGAGCGCTTCACAGCTTGTCCTCCTCCTGCTTGAGCACGGTGCGCAGGTAGTACGAGGTGATCACCAGCAGGACCAGGATGGTCAGGAAGGAGATCGCGGCGCCCATGCCGAAGTGCTGGTTGCCCACCCCTTCGACGAACGCGTAGATGGGCAGGGTCTCGGTGAGCCGGTCGGGGCCGCCCTCGTTCAGGGCGAAGATCTGGGGGAACGCCTTGAACACCCAGATGATCTCCAGGAACGTCGTGGCGTAGAGGAAGGGCCGCAGGAACGGGAAGGTCACCGAGGTGAAGCTCTTCCAGGCACCGGCGCCGTCGAGGGAGGCGGCCTCGTAGAGTTCCCTGGGGATGGTCGTCGTGGCGGCGTAGAGGTTGAGCGCCACGAACGGGATGGACTGCCAGACGATCAGCAGGGTGATGACGGAGAAGGTCGAGAACTGGGTCCCGAGCCAGTTGTAGTCGGCCATGGAGTGCCAGCCGAGCTTGTCCAGCACCCAGTTGACGACTCCGAACCGCTGCGCGAAGAGCCACTGGTAGATGGTGGTGGCCGCGACCACGGGCATGGCCCAGGCGAGCACGAGTCCCAGCATGAGCAGCAGCCGCATCCGGGCGCCGAGCCGGGCGAGGAGCAGGCCGATCAGGGTGCCCAGTCCCATGATGAGCACCACGTTGGCCGCGGTGAACAGCACCGTCCGCTTGACGACGCTCCAGAACTCCGCGCTAGCCAGTACCTCACGGTAGTTGTCGACCCCGTTCCACTCCGTGAGGTGCTGGATGAGCTGGCGTGCGTGGAGGTTCTGGAAGGACAGCAGTCCGTTCTTCACCAAGGGCCCGCCGAGCAGGATCAGGGTGGCGAGCAGTGCCGGCAGCAGGAGGAGGTAGGGGGCGACGGCCTGCCGGCCGGGTGCGGTCGGGGATCTGCGTTTCCCTTCCCGCTGAGGCGGAACGGCCTCGGTCTTGTGGGCACTGGCACCCCCAGCGGTGTCCGTGCCTTGGGTCTGCACTGGCATGGCTTGCCGTCTCTTTCGTGGCCGTACGGTTCAGCGCGTCCGCGCCGGGGGCGGGGTGTGCGTGGCGCCCCCGGCGCGAGGCGTCGTCAGTTCTCCTGTGCCAGGCGCTTGTTGATCTCGCCCTCGACGTCCTTGGCGGCGGCCGCCGGGGACTTACCGGAGAGGACGGAGGTCATGTACCTCTTGATCGGGTTGGGCGTGTTCTCCACCGCGGCCCACTCGGGGATCAGCGGCGTGGTACCGCCCACCGAGGCGGCCGGGGCCGCGGCCTCGGCGACCGCGTTGCCCTTGAGGACGGACTGCAGGGACTCCTTGTTGGGCACGACGCCGTTGGCCTTGGCCAGCTTGCCCTCGAACTCGTCCGACAGGGCGACCTTGAGGAACTCCTTCGCCAGCTCCTGCTTCTCGCTGCCGGCGGCGACGGCGAGGTTGGAGCCGCCGAGGAAGACACCCTCGGGCTTGCCGGGCGTGTCGCTGGGGATGGTGAAGTAGCCGAGGTCCTTCTCGATGGCCGGGTTGGCCTTGACGGCGGTGGCCGCCTCCCAGCCCATGCCGATGAACGCGCCGGTCTTGCCCTTGGCGAACACCTCGGCCTGCTGCGGCGTGGCCTCGTCCTTGTCCTTGGGCGCCTTGGAGTAGGAGGCGTACTTCTTGTAGATCTCCATCGCGGCGCCGACCTTCGGGTCGTCGAGGTTGGAGACGTACTTGTCGCCTTCCTTCTTCACCAGTTCGGCGTTCTGGCCGACGAGGAGGCCGACGAAGAAGTACCAGTTCTGGCCGGGCATGTAGATCGGCTCGGCGTCGGTCTTCTTGTCGATGGTCTCCAGGTCCTCGAAGAACTCGTCCCGGGTCTTCGGGGTGTCCTTGATGCCGGCGTCCGCCCAGACCTTCTTGTTGTAGATGACGATCCGGTTGGCGAAGTACCAGGGAGCGCCGTACTGCTTGCCCTCGTATATGGAGGACTCGTTGAGCGTCGGGGTCCAGTCGGCCCCGATCTCCTTCTTCAGGTCGTCCAGTTCGGCGAGGCCGCCGGTGGCCGCGTACGCCGGGGTCTGGGTGTTGCCGATCTCGATGACGTCCGGCGGGTTGGACTCCGACAGGGCCGTGGTGACCTTCTGCTGGATGCCGTCCCACTTCTGCGTCTCGAACTCGACCTTGGCGCCCGTCTTCTTCTCGAAGGCGGTCTGCACCTCCTTGGTCCACTCCTCGGGCGCCGAGCCGTCCATCGTCCAGACGACCAGCGTCTGCCCCTTGAAGCCCTCGGGCCCCGAACCCCCGCCGTTGTCGCCGCCGCCCCCACATGCCGCAACGGAGAACACCATGCCCGCGATGCCGATCGCGGCTGTCAGCCTGCGCTTCACGCCACCCCTCCTCAGAATTGCTTGCTCACCCACGCCCTCGGTGGCGTCCTTCGCACGGCGCTGCTGCCCGGCGGGCTGGGGACCTGGCCTCGAATGGTGTAGACCAGCAGGGGCGAGCTTGGCCTAGACCTATGTGGCTGTCAAGAGCTGCCGGAAAAGGTGGTGCCGCCGTATCGTGAGGGCATTTCCGAAGGGCCGCACGGCTCCCCGAGGGGGACCGCGCGTGACCAGTGCGCCTGTCCGGCCGCGGCCCATCTTTGGACTAGACCAACACCGGAACCCGCGGCTATAACGGTTCCGCCGAGCGTACGGCGCCCGATACCTCGGCCGTGCGAGCGAGCTGCGGCCGCTGACCGTGGGCTGCACCGGGCACCGGAGCCGAAGGCGGAACATGAGCATCGATGTCAGCAGCGCCCGCAACGGGGGAAGGCCGCCGGAGGGAAGCCAGCGGATCCCGAAGCACTACCGGATCAAGCAGCACCTGCTGCAGATGATCGGGGGCCGGACACCCGGCTCACCCATGCCGGCCGAACGCTCGCTCGCCGTCGAGTTCCGCACGTCGCGCACCACCCTGCGCAAGGCGCTGCAGGAACTGGTCAGCGAGGGACGGCTGGACCGCGTCCAGGGCAAGGGCACGTTCGTCGCCCGGCCCAAGGTGTACCGG
This sequence comes from Streptomyces sp. NPDC052687, assembly GCF_040678395.1. Classification (NCBI taxonomy): domain Bacteria; kingdom Bacillati; phylum Actinomycetota; class Actinomycetes; order Kitasatosporales; family Streptomycetaceae; genus Streptomyces; species Streptomyces sp. NPDC052687. The sequence continues at coordinate 44,306 of NZ_JBFATR010000017.1, forward strand.
ACCCTGCACCTGACCTCGTACACCGAGGACATGGCGGCCCAGGGCCTCGAACCCGCCTCACGCATCCTCGACATCGGTTACGTCCCGGCGGACGAGAAACTGGCCGGCTTACTCGGCCTGCGCACCGGCGACCGCGTCCTGCGCGTCGAACGGCTGCGCCTGGCCAGCGGCGAGCCGATGGCGATCGAGTCCACCCACCTGTCCGCGCAGCGGTTCCCGGGACTGCGGCTCGACCTGGGCCGGTACACCTCCCTCTACACCGCCCTCGCCGAGCAGTACGGGGTACGCCTGGCGGAGGCCGAGGAGACGATCGAGACGGCCCTGGCCACCCCGCGGGAGGCGGAACTGCTCGGCGCCGACGTCGGCCTGCCCATGCTGCTGCTCTCCCGCCACTCCTGGGACACGCGCGGCAGGCCCGTGGAGTGGGTGCGGTCGGTCTACCGCGGCTCCCGGTACAAGTTCGTGGCCACCCTCACCCGGCCCGCGCGCTGACGGCTGCCGGCCCCTCCACCCAAGGAGCTTCATGCCGCCCCCCGCCGACGGCGCCCGGACCGAGTCCGAGCCCCGCGCGCCCGGACTGCTCTCCGGCCCGTACCGGTCCCGCACCCTGGCCATCGCCGCCACCTTCTTCCTGGTCGCCTTCGCCGGACTGGCCCTGGCGACCGCGATGCCCGTCGCCGTCCAGGAACTGGACGCCCTGCCGCTCTACGCGATCGCCTTCGGCGGATACCTCGCCGCCGGGCTCGCCGGCACGGTGGTGGGCGGCGGCTGGGCCGACCGGCGCGGGCCCGCGGCACCGCTCAAGGCCGGCTGCCTGTGCTTCGTCGGCGGATCGGCGCTCGCGGGGGCGGCGCCCTCCATCATGCCGTTCCTGGCCGGCCGCCTGGCGCAGGGCGCGGGCGGCGGGGCGGTGACCGTCGCCCTGTACGTGATGGTCGGACGCGGCTATCCGCCCGCGCTGCGCCCGCGCATGTTCTCCGTCGTCACGGCGTGCTGGATCCTGCCGTCCATGGTGGGCCCCGCCATCGCCGGCGCCGTCACCGAACACCTGTCGTGGCGCTGGGTGTTCCACGGCATCGCCGTGTTCACGCTGGCCACGACGGCCCTGCTGCGGCGCCCGCTCGCCGCCCTGCCGCACGACGGGGCGGCGGCGGAGGAAACCGCCACCCGCGTCGGCCCGGCGGTCACCGTCGCGGTCGGGGCGGGGCTGCTGCAGTACGCCGCCGCCCAGCCCTCCCCGCGCACCGCCGTGCTCGCCGTGGCCGGGCTCCTGGCCGTCGCGGCGGGGCTGCGGGGCCTCCTGCCCGCCGGGACGCTGCGCGCGCGTCCCGGCATACCGGCGCTGGTGCTGGTGCGCGGACTGGCGGCCGCCGCCTACTTCGCGACCGAGTCGTACGTGCCGCTGCTGCTGGTCAACGAGCGCGGCTGGTCACCGACCGCCGCGGGGTACTCCCTCACCTGCGCGGCGCTCGCCTGGGCCGCCGCCTCCTGGCTCCAGGGCAGACCGCGCCTGTCCCCGCGACGCCGGCACGTCATCCTGCTGGGCGCCCTCGTCCACAGCGCGGGGACCGCGCTGACGCTCGCCGGAGTCCTGCGCGCGGCCCCCGCCGTCACGGCCCCGGCCGGTTTCACCGTGGCGGCCTTCGGCATGGGCCTGCTGCTCCCGAGCGTGGGCGTGCTCACCCTCGACCAGTCACCGCCCGGACGGCAAGGCGCCAACACCGCCGCGCTCCAGGTCGCCGACAGTCTGTGCAGCGTCCTGCTCATCGGGGTGTGCGGCGCCCTCTTCGGTGCTCTGCACACGGCCGCCGGCTCCGACACCGCCGCCTTCGCCGCGGTCTGCGCGGCCGCCCTGGCCACCACGCTGCTCGCCGCGCCGGCCGCCCGCCGGGTCGGGGCCCCCGCGCCGGAGGCTGCCGCCCCGAAAGACCAATTGGCCTAGACCTTTTGGAGGTCGGGGCGGTATACACGGGGGAACGCCCGGCCCCCGAACCCGGAGGAACCACTCCCCATGTGGCACCAGCAACGGACCATCGCTCTCGGCACCCTGGCCTTCGGCACCACCGTCGACGAGCGGACCTCGTTCGACATCCTCGACAGATTCACCGAGTTGGGCGGCACGGTGCTCGACACCGCCAACAACTACGCGTTCTGGGTGGACGGCGGCACCGGGGACGAGAGCGAGGCCGTCATCGGCAAGTGGCTGGCGTCCCGCGGCGCCCGGGACGCCGTGCGGATCGGCACCAAGGCGGGCGCCCGCCCGACGGTCCCCGGAGCCGGACTCGAAGCCGCCGAAGGCCTCTCGGCCAAGGCCCTGCGGTCCGCCCTGGAGGACAGCCTGCGCCGCCTCGGCACCGAGCGCGTCGACGTGTTCTGGGCCCACATCGAGGACCGGACGGTGCCGCTGGAAGAGACCGTGCACGCGCTCGCCGACCTCGTCGACGAGGGCAAGGCCGGTGCGCTCGGCGTCAGCAACCACGCCGTGTGGCGCACCGAGCGCGCCCGCGCGCTCGCCGGCGACCGGCCCCGCTGCACCCACCTCCAGTACCGCTACTCGTACCTGCAGCCGCGGTTCGACCTGCCTCTGCCGTCCTCCGCGCACGTCCACGTCACGCCCGAACTGCTCGACTACGTACGCGCCGAGCCCGACCTGCTCCTGTGGGCCTACAGCCCGCTGCTGTCGGGCGGCTACACCCGCGAGGACGTGGAGATCCCCGCCGCCTACGACCACCCGGGCACGGCCCCCCGCCTGGCGGCCCTGCGCGAGGTGGCCGGCGAACTGGACGCGACCGTCAACCAGGTCGTGCTCGCCTGGCTGCTCGACCACGACCCGCGGATCGTGCCCATCGTCGGCGTGAGCAAGGTCGCCCAGGTCGAGGAGGCCCTGGGGGCGCTCGCCGTGACGCTGAGCCCGGAGCAGCGCCGCCGCCTGGACGAGGCGGGCCGGTAGCCGGACCGCGCACCCCCCCCCGTGAACGGCGCCCGGCGGCAGGCCGGGCGCCGCTCGCCGCCCGGTTCAGGGGACCGGTCACATCAGGTTCGATTCAGGGGACCGGTGACACCACCAGCTCCTGCAACTGGTGGTCGGAGAGGCCGGCCGGGTCGTCGAAGGCGTACCGGTGCACCCGCACCTGCTCGTCGGTGAACGCCCAGTCCAGCCGCCACAGGGACGGGCCGCCGGCCTTCCAGGTGCGCGGCACGAGCGTGCCGGAGGCGGGCAGCGCGTCGCGCAGGGTGCCGCGCAGTCCGTCCAGTTCCCGCATGGCCGGCGTGGTGTTGAAGTCCCCCGCCACGAACACGGGACGCGGATTGGCGGCGACGTCGCGCCGCAGGGCCTCGTACTGCCGCTGCCGCGCGACAGAACGCCGCTGCACCTCCTCGTAGAAGCCGCCGGTGAGCGGACTGCGGAGGATGTCGAGCTGCACGGGGATGTGCACGTTGTAGAACGAGACGACCCGGCCCCGCACGTCGATGTCCGTGCGCAGCACCTTGCCCCGCTCGAAGACCTCCCGCCAGGGGGACCCGCTCTCCAGCCGGCGGGCCGGACCGACGGCCGGCCGGGCGACGACGGGAAAGCGGGAGAGGGTGACCTGCTCACCGAGCACCGCGACGTGGTACCCGGGGAACTCGCTCCGGATCCGCGCCAGCCGGTCGATCGGCGCGGGCCGTTCGTCCACCCACGCCAGGTACTCCTGCAGCAGGTAGACGTCGGCGTCCTTCGCCCGGAGATAGCGGTAGAACCGGCCGGCGTCGTCGGTGGTGTCCCAGTACTCCGTGTTCCACGAGACGACCTTCAGCGCTCCCGCGGGCGCCGGGCCCGCCGCCGCGCCGGGGCGCAGCACCGCCCAGTTGACGCCGGCGCGGGTCAGCCCCGTGAGCAGCAGGAGCGCCAGGACCGGAACCAGCCACCGGCGCACCGGACGCGCGCCCGGCAGCCACACCAGCGCGAGCAGGGCGAGGGGCACCGCCAGGAAGCCCAGCGGCGGCACCAGATCGGCGAGCAGCCACAGCCACCAGCGGCCGCTGAGCGCGAAGTTGAGCAGTGAGTACGCCGCCCACAGCGCGGTCAGCGCGACCAGAACCCTCCCGGTCACGCTCCGGCGGCCCTCGGTGCGTGTCGCCGGGGAGGGGTCGGTGGGGGAAGGCGCCATGGTTTCCGGGGGAGCCGACACACGTCCCTCCAGGGAGCGTTCGTACGGATCTTCGGCGAACGAGCGGCTGAAGACTAACAGCCGGCCCACCGGGGCGGATGCGCGGCGAGCGGCCGTTCCGCGGGGCGGCACCCGATACAGGATCGATACCAGGCCGATACGGTGCGCAACTGAACTGAGCGGCATGCCACATTCCGTGTCAGTGGTGATCCCGGCCCACAACTCCGCCCGCACCCTCGCAGCGTGCCTGGACTCGGTGTACGCCCAGACCTGTCCGATCCACGAGGTGATCGTGGTGGACGACGGCAGCACCGATGCCACGGCGCGGATCGCCCGAGGTTATCCCTGCACGCTGATCCGGCACGACCCCAACCGCGGTGTCTCCGCCGCCCGGAACACCGGTATCGCCGCCGCCACCGGCGACATCCTCTTCTTCCTGGACTCCGACGAGGCGCTCACCCCCGACTCGGTGGCGAGCGCGCTGCACATCCTGGACGCCGACCCCGAGTGCGGGTGCGTGCACGGTGTGATCGCGCCCGAGCCGCTCTTCGACGACGGACCCGTCGAGCACTACAAGGTGCTGCACGCCCACTGGTGGCGCCTGCGCGGCGTCGGCGAGGTGGAGACCGCGTTCTTCGCCCAGGCCGCCGTACGCCGCGAGGTCTTCGAGCAACTGGGCGGCTTCGACGAGCGGTTGCGGGACTCGGAGGACCTGGAGTTCAGCGACCGGCTCGCGCCGCACTGGAAGATCGTGCTCACCGACCGGATCGTGGCCCGGCACGACGAGGAGGACCGGCTCGGCGCGCTGCTCGGTGAAACGTTCCGACGGGCGCTGCTGCTGGTCCCGGCGCTGCGGTCGGCGCGCCAGGGCGGGCGCCGCAACCTCACGGCCAACAGCCCCGCCTCGGTGGCCTCGGCCGCCGCGCTCCTCGCCTCGCTGCCGCTCGCCGCGCTCTTCGCCGCACCGCCCCTCGCCGCGCTGCCGCCCGCCGGGTGGCTGCCCGCGCTGCCCGCGGTCTTCCTGCTCGCGTTCTGCGCCGCGAACCTCGGACTGCTGCGCTTCGTCGCCCGGCGCCGGGGTGCGCGGTTCCTGCCCTTCTTCGTGGGCGTCCACCTGGCCACCCACGCCGCGCTGCTCGGCGGTGCCGCGCTCGGCGCCCTGCGACCGCGGGACAGGACCCGGACCGGGCGCGGCGCGCCGCCGCGGGCGGAGGCGAAGCGGTGATCGACCGACTGCGCCGGCTGCTCACGCCGGTCATCGTGCTCGCCGCGCTGGTGGGCGTCTGGTTCCTCGTCCGCAACGGGGGTGTCTCCGCCGCGCGGGAGTTCGCCCGCCCCGAGGCGGTGCCGCTGCTGGCCGGTGCCCTCCTCACCAACGTCGCCGGGCTCGTCCTCGCCGTGCACGCCTGGCGGGTCCTGATCCCCGGCGAGCACGGACTGCGTGGCCTGTACGCGGCGAAGGTGTACTTCCTCGGACAGCTCAGCAAGTACCTCCCCGGACGGGTCTGGGGCGTGCTCACCCACGTGGCGCACGGCCGCGCCGTCGGCATCCCCGCCGCGCAGATGACTTCCGCCTATGTGCTGAGCCTGGCCCTGACCCTGCTCACCGGGGCCGGTGTCGCCCTGCTCGCGGCGCCGGTCGCGCTGCCCGGCCAGTGGCCGTGGCTCGTGCTCCCGGCCGCGCTGTTCCTGCTGTGCCTGGTGCGGCCCGCCCTCGCCACCCGGCCGGTGGCCGCCCTGGCCCGGCTGCTGCGCAAACCCGTGGAGCAGCCGGGGGACCCCGCGGTACGGCGGGCCATCCTGCTCGCCGTCGTCTCCTGGGTGGCCTCCGGACTGCACCTGTGGTTCCTGGTCCTGGCGCTGGGCGCGCCGGTGTGGGCGGGACTGGGCGCCTCGGTCGGCGCCTTCGCGCTCGCCACGGTCATCAGCAGCCTCGCCCTGATCATCCCCGACGGCTGGGGCGTGCGGGAGCTCACCATCACCGCCGCGCTCGCCACCGTCCTGCCCCCGGGCGCCGCGGCCACCGCGGCCCTGGCCAGCCGCCTCGTCTGTGTCGTGGCCGAACTGGGCAGCTCGGCCGTCGTCCTCTGCTGGTCCCGCTTCACCGCCACACCGGCGCTCCCGTCGGCTGCGACACCTGAGCCGCCGGGGACGACGAACGCCCCTTCCGGGGCGTCGGGGCCGGCGAGCGACACCTCTGCCCCGCCGGGGTCGGCGAGCCACACCCCCGCCCCGCCAGGGCCGGCGAGCGACACCCCCGCCCCGCCGGGGCCGGCGAACGCTCCTTCCGGGGCGTCGGGCCCGGCGAGCGACACCCCCGCCCCGCCAGGCTCGGCGAGCGACGCCTCCGCCCCGCCGGGGCCGGCGAACGCGACGTCCACGCTGTCGGGGGCGCCGGCCGTGACCTCCGCGCGGCCGCGCGGACGCAGGTCCGCTCCTCCGGCCACCACCTCCCTGCCGACGAGCCCGGCGGCCCCCCAACCCCCTGTGCCACGCCCCTAGTCCAGCCCGGTTTCCCGCGCCCTTGGTTCAACCACGCCTCCCAGGCCACTAGTTGACCCCGCCTCCCACCCCTCCCAGCTCACCCCCAGTTCACCCCCCGTCTCCCACCCCCCTGGTCCCGGAGGTCCCGCGGACGCGCCCACGGCGCGCGGTCCGCGGCACCGATCGGCCCGCACGCTCATGAGGAGAGAAACCCGTGTACACCCTGGATGACGCCGAACGCCTCGAGGTCGGCGAGGTACACGACCTTTACCGACGACACGTGAACAAGAGCCAGGTCGCCCTGATGACCTCGTTCGGGTTCGGCCGCGAACTCGTCGACCACGCCGAGGGCGCCTACCTCACCCTGAAGGACGGCCGGCGCGTCCTCGACCTGACCGGCGGCGTCGGCGTCCTCAACCACGGTCACAACCACCCCCGCATCCTCGCCGTGCGCGAACGCTTCGCCCAGCAGCGCCGGATGGAGGTCCACAAGACCTACTTCTCGCCCTACCTGGCCGCGCTCGGCCACAACCTCGCCGAGGTGATGCCCGGCGACCTGTCGATGTCGTTCCTGCCCAACTCGGGCGCGGAGGCGGTCGAGGGCGCGGTCAAGCTCGCCTACAAGTACCACGGCGGAAAGCGCGGCACCGTCCTGCGCGCGGACTGCGCCTTCCACGGCAAGCTGCTCGGCTCGGGCGGCCTCACCGGCCAGAACCAGTTCGCCTTCCCGACCATCCCCGGCATCGACACCTTCCGCTACGGTGACCTGGACTCGGTGCGCTCGGCGATCGGACGCCACCCCAAGGACGTCTACGCGATCCTCATCGAACCCTTCAGCGCCTCGACCATCCAGTGGTGCTCCGAGCACTTCCTGCGCGGACTGCGGGAGTTGTGCACCCAGCACGACATCGTGCTGATCTTCGACGAGATCTACACGGGCTGGGGCAAGACCGGCAGCATGTTCTACTTCATGCGCTACCCCGGACTGATCCCGGACGTGGTCACCACCTCCAAGTCCTTCGGCGGCGGCAAGTCCTCCGTCTCCGCCTACGTGGCGCGCGAGCCCGTCTTCCGCAAGGCCTACGACAATCTCGGCGACGCCCTGCTCAACTCGACGTCCACCACCTACTACGGCTTCGGCGAGGAGTGCGCCACCGCGCTGGAGGCCGTCAACATCGCCGTGGAGGACGACTACCCGGCCCGCGCCCGGGCCCTCGAAGCCGTCCTGGAGCCCGGACTGGCCCGCCTCGCCAAGGAACACCCCGACGCGATCGGACACGTCGCGGGCGCCGGCGCGCTGTGGGGCGTCTTCATCGACGGCGGCCCGAAGATCCTCGACCTGGTGGCCAAGCTCGCTCCCGGCGGCATGGCCAAGGACCCGCGGTTCAAGGCGAAGCTGGTCACCTGCGCGGTGATCAACGCCCTGTACGAGGACCACGACATCTTCGCCTACTACACGCTCAACGGCCGCAATCCGCTGATCCTCGGCCCCTCACTGGTGACCGAGCCCGACGAGGCCGAGCGCGCGGTCGACGCGCTCGGCGAGGTCCTGGACCGGGGCCTGGGCCGGCTGGTCACCCGTTTCATCAAGCAGAAGGTGAGCTCACAGTGGTGATCACGATCACCGGCGCGGCGGGCATGCTCGGCGGCCGCCTCACCGAGCGGCTGCTGGCCGACGGCCGGCAGGTGCGCGGAGTCGACCTGCGCCCCGGACCGGGCGTGACGATCGTCGGGGACATCCGCGACCGGGACGTCATGCGCGAGGCGGCGGACGGCGCGGACGTCCTGGTGCACGCGGCGGCCGCGCTGCCCAGTTACCCCGACGACCAGATCCGCTCCATCACCGTCGGGGGCACGAAGAACGTGTTCGCCGCGGCGAGCGCGGTCGGCACACCCCGCGTGGTGCACATCTCGTCGACCGCCGTGTACGGCCTGCCCCGCGTGGTCCCGACGACCGAGGAATACCCGCGCGAACCGGTGGACACCTACAGCCGGGCCAAGGCCGCCGCCGAGGAGGTGGCGGAGCGCTACCGCGCGCAGGGCATGTGCGTGCCCGTGCTGCGGCCGAAGACATTCGTCGGGCCGGGCCGCATGGGACTGTTCTCGATGCTGTTCGAGTGGGCGGAGGAAGGCCGCAACTTCCCGGTGCTCGGACGCGGCGACGTCCGCATCCAGATGTTCGCCATCGACGACCTGGTGGACGCGATCGTCACCGTGCTCACCGCGCCGGAGGACGTCGCCAACGACACGTACAACCTGGCCGCCGCCGAGTTCGGCACGATCCGTGAGGACTTCCAGGCCGTCCTGGACGCCGCCGGCCACGGCAAGCGCGTCATCGGCCTGCCCGCCCGCCCGGCCCTCGCCCTGCTGAACGCGCTGCAGAAGGCCCGGCTGTCCCCGGTGTACGGCCGGCTGCTGTTCAAGCTGATGGAGGACTCCTACGTCAGCATCGACAAGGCGACGCGGCAGCTCGGCTTCAGCCCCAAGTACTCCAACCGCGACGCCGTCCTGCGCACCTACGAGTGGTGGCGCACCGCCCGTCACGAGGTCCCCTCCGGCGGATCCGCCGGCCGCACCAGCCGGGACCCGTGGCACCAAGGCCTGCTGTCCGCGGCGAAGATCTTCTTCTGAGGAGCATGCCATGAGCTTCCTGGACGAACGGGCCGTGCCCGTCACACCCGGGGACACCCCACCGGTGCGGAGCCCGACGGCGGGCCTGATCGCCCTCGTCCGCCCCGCTCAGTGGCCGAAGAACCTCCTGGTGGTGCCGCTGCCGCTGCTGGGCGCCGAGTGGAGCTGGCAGGCCGCGGGCCGCGTGGGCATCGCCACGCTCGCCTTCGTCCTCGCCTCGTCGCTGGTGTACGTGGTCAACGACATGGCGGACGTGGAGCGGGACCGGCGCCACCCCGTCAAACGCCACCGGCCGCTCGCCTCGGGCCAGGTCAGCCGTACGGCCGCGACCGCCCTCGGCGTCACCCTCGCCGTCCTGCTCGTGCCGCTGCTGGTGCTGCTCGCCCCCGAGGGCGCGTGGGCGGTCCTGGTCTACCTCGTCGTCAACGCCGCCTACAGCTGGCGCCTCAAGCACCTTCCGCTGCTGGACGTGTTCATCGTCGCCACCGGATTCGTCCTGCGGCTGCTCGGCGGTTACGAGGCGGGCGGCCAGGCGGTCTCCGGCTGGCTCGTCCTCACCGTCCTGACCCTGTGCCTGCTGCTGATCCTCGGCAAGCGCCGCCACGAACTGAGCGTCTCGGGCACCGGACACCGGCCCGCGCTGGTCGGCTACTCCACGCACTTCCTGGACCTGGTGCTGGTGATGTGCTCGGCGGTGACCATGGTCGGCTACCTGCTGTACCTGCGCACCGAGTCCGGTTACGAGGCCGGCGCTCTGCTGACCGCGCCCTGCGCGCTGTTCGCGCTGTTCCGGTACCTGCAGATCGTGGTGGTCAAAGCCGAGGGCGGCAACCCCGTCCACGTCCTGCTGCGCGACCGCGTCATGCAGACGAACTCGCTCCTCTGGGCCGCGCTGCTGCTGGTCTTCCAGCTCACCTAGTCCGGCGGCCGGCCCGCCTCCGCCAGTCTTCCGATCCGACCGAGGACCATTCCATGGCCGCACCCCTCGTGTCGGTGGTCGTCCCCATGTACAACGACCGCCGCACCATCGACCTGTGCCTGAACTCCATCAGGGAGCAGACATATCCCAAGCTGGAGGTGATCGTCGTCGACGACTCCAGCACGGACGACTCGGCCGCGCTCGCCGCGCGGCACCCGGTCACGCTCGTACGCGCCGAGCGCAACGGCGGTCCGGGCGCCACCCGCAACCTGGGCGTCCGGCACGCCTGTGGCGACATCGTCTTCTTCCTCGACGCCGACGTGACCATGCACCCGGAAGCGGTCGCCGAAGCCGTCGCCCTCTTCGAGGAGAACCCGTCGTACGGCGCCGTGTTCGGCATCCCCGACAAGGAGCCGCTGTTCGACGAGGGGCTGGTGTGCGACTACCGCATCCTCCAGTACCACTACTGGCGCAAGAGCGCCGAGGGCCTGGTCAGCGGCGGCTACTACGCTCTCGGCGCGGTCCGCCGGTCCGCCTTCCTGAAGGCGGGCTGGTTCAACCCCGCGCTGCGCCAGACCGAGGAGATCGATCACGCGGAACGGCTCGCCGCGCTGCACCCCATGCTGCTGACCTCCCGCATCCGGGGCCGTCTCGCCGACGAGACCGAGATGCGCCCCCTGCTGCGCAAGGCGTTCGTGCGCAGCCGGCTGCGGGTGCCGTTCTACCTCGACCGGGGCCGCGCCATGCAGGGCATGGAGACGGGCGGGCGCGCGGCGGCGTCCGTGCTGGCGGCGCTGACGCTGGTGAGTCTGCCGACGGTGGCGGTGTGGCCGCCCGCCGCGGTGGTGCCGGCGGTCGCGCTCGTCCTGTTCGTCCTGGCGGACCTGGGACAGTACGTCTTCGTCGCCCGGCAACGCGGCGTGGGTTTCCTGCTGTTCTTCATCGGCTGCCACCTGCTGATGAACACGGCGGTCGTCGCCGGCCTCGCGGTCGGACTGACCCAGTGGGCGTTCAGCCGCCGCTTCCGCCGCATGTACCGCCGCGAGGTGACCGCGTGACGTCCGAACCGGCGGTCGCCGACCCGCGGACCGACGAGGCCGCCGGGCCGCCCCCGGCCCGGCCCGGCACCGGCGGGACCCGGCTGCGTCGTACCGGGCGGCTGCTGCGGCTGTGGTACGGGCGGGTCCTCGTGGCCGTGGCCGCCCTCTGGCTGCTGTACGCCGTCGTCCGGTGGCTGGTCAGCGGACGGTGGCACTGGGCGATCCTGCTGGACGCGGCGCCTCCGCTGCTGCTGATGGGCGTCCCGTTCGTCCTGCTCGTGGCCAGTGCGGCCGCCTGCGGCCGACGGCGGCCGTGGGCCGCAGGCCTCACCGCGGCCGCGCTGCTGCTGGCGCTGGTCACCGGCTCCGGGCTGAACTGGCCCGCGCTGTGGCGCGACCCGGGGAAGGTACCGCCGGGCGCGCTGCACGTGGTCTCGCTCAACACCCAGTACTGGGGCCAGGCCTCCAGCCCCGAGAACGTCTACGCGCTGCTGCACCGGTACCCGGCCGATGTCTACCTCCTCCAGGAACACGTGATCTGGCAGCCCGGCCTCGGCGAGGACGGCTACCGGGAGCTGCGCGACAACGCCCGGCTGCGCGCGGAGTTCCCCGGCTACCACATCGCCCGCCGGGGGGAGCTGCTGACCCTGTCCCGGTTCCCGATCGTCGCCCAGCCGCCCGTCGGTCCCGGGGCCGAGCTGGACGCCCGCCCCGGGACCCCCTTCAGCCGGGTCTTCGCCCGCGACAAGGTGATGCGCACGGACCTGAAGGTCGGCGACGAGATCCTGAGCGTCTACAACGTCCACATCACGGTGCCGCTCGCCGTCGACAACCTCAACCCCTTCTCGGGCTACGACTACGACGCGTACTTCGCCCGCAAGTTCGCCTGGCGGCAGGAGGAGTTCCGCGGCCTGGAGCGGGACCTCGACCGCAATCCCCATCCCACCGTGATCGCCGGGGACTTCAACGCGACGGACTCCATGCGCGACATGGACGGCCTGAAGGAGCGGGCCGACGACGCCCTGCGGGCCAACGACGACTTCCTCCCGCTGAGCTGGAAGTTCAGTGCCCCCACCGGTTTCGAGTGGGACAGCGTGTTCAACCGGCCGCTGCCGCTGTGGCGGGTGGACTGGGCGTTCACGGCCGGCCCGGTCCGGGTGCACCGGTACGACCTGCGGTCCTCCGACGGGCTGTCCGAGCACCAGTTGCAGGACCTGTGGCTGTCGCTGTGAGCGGGCCGGGAGGAGCGGGACCGGTGGCTGTCGCTGTGAGCGGGCCGGGAGGAGGCGGCGCGGGCGCGGCGCGGCTCAGCTCGCCCGCGCCCCGTCGACGACGACCTGGTCCCGCTCCATGCCCAGCAGGATCGACTTCTCCAGCTCGGCCAGCTCCGGACCCGGTTCGATGCCCAGTTCCTCGACCAGGGTGGTGCGGATCCGCCGGTAGACCTCCAGCGCCTCGGCCGTGCGGTGCGAGCGGTAGAGCCCCAGCATGAGCTGAGCGTGCAGATGTTCCCGGTAGGGGTGGTCCGCGACCAGCTGCATCAGCTCGCCGATGACGTCCTGGTGCCGGCCCAGCTCCAGGTCAAGCCGGACCCGCTCCTCCACCGCCCGCAGCCGTGCCTCCTCCAGACGGCGCGCGCCGGACTCCACGGGCGGGCTCGTCAGACCCACGAGGGCGGGGCCGGTCCACAGGGACAGGGCCTGGCGCAGGGTGTCGGCGGCCTCCTCCAGGTGGCCGCCCGCGGACAGGGTCCTCGCCCGGCGTACGCGGGCCTCGAAGATCATGGCGTCCAGCTGGTCCTCGGCCAGCCGCAGCCGGTAGCCCTGCGGGTGGGTCTCGATCAGGTCCGGAGCGCCGGCCGCCGCGAAATTCCGGCGCATCGAGGATATGCAGATGCGAATCTGGGTGCGGGCGCTGGTGGGGGGCGAGGAGCCCCATACGGCATCCACGAGGTCGCTGACCGGCACCGCCCAGTTCGCCTCCAGGGCCAGCACGGCGAGGACGATCCGGGACCGCCGCCCGCCGATGGGCACTAATTTCCCGTCGACCGAGACGCTCGGCGGGCCGAGAATTTTGAAAATGACAGGCATGTGTCCCCCGTACCTAGAGCTTTCGAGTCTGGTATCGGCTGTGCGCTCCCCGCCGGCCTGCTTTCTGAGCAGGAATGGTTTCCGGGTTCGGGCCGGACCCCGGGACAGCCTGGTGTGGACCAATGTGCACTGTCAAGGGAGATCTTCTTCCGATAACGCCCACGACCTGAGTCGATGCAGGTTGGCGGGGTGCTTCTCGGGGCAACAGTCCGGTGCGAACGGCTGGTTGACAGCGTCACGAACGCCTCTCTACGGTTGGTCTGCACCAATCGAACACCCGACCAGTTGGCTGCACTTGGGGGGATCGTGAATATTGCCGGAAGCGCTGGAAATCCTACGGAGGTAACCGCGGACGGCAGGACGGAATTGCCCGTCGTCAGCCTCGACCAGGCTCATTCCCCGCAAAAAGTGATGGCCCATGGAGAACTGCTGCGGCGGTTCGTCGCCGATGAGGACTTCAAACCGATCCATATGCGGATCGGCATCATGGGTGCCTGCAACCAGCGTTGTCACTTCTGCAACTTCCATTCCCCGAACGAGGAGCAGTTCTACGACCTGTTCTCGTTCAAGGACGCCATCCCCACGGACAAGGCCGTGACCCTGATGCGGGAGTTCGCAGCGAACGACGGCCGCGCGGTGACGTTCTGCGGCAGCGGCGAGTGCACCATCCACCCCGGGTACGCCGAGATCACCCGCGCCGCCCACGACGCGGGGCTGCGCATCGGACTGATCACCAACGGGTCCAGGCTGGGCCGCCCGGCCGTCGCCGACACCGTCGTCGCCACGCACACCTGGGTCCGCATCGGACTCAACGCGGGCACCGAGGCCACCTACAACGCCATCACCCGCGACCGGGAGCGCACGTTCGCCTCCTTCGTCGAGACGGTGGGACGACTGCGCGAGGCCGCGGTGGCCCCGGACTTCCGGATCGGCTTCAACTTCGTCATCACCGAGCGCAACCACCGGGAGATCCTCCAGGCGGCCCGCATCGGCCGGGAGGCCGGCGCGCACTACGTCCGGTTCGAGCCGGAGTTCTACAGCGCCCTGGGGCACGAGACCATCGAAGCGGTCATGCCGGAGATCACGGCCGCCCTCAGCGAGGCCAAGGCGCTCTCCACGGACGACTTCGAGGTGTCGATCCCCAAGCTCGACCGGGGCCCGATGGACCGGGTCGAGACGGTGGAGGGCGACTTCGAGCGCTGCCACTACAGCCGCTTCGTCACCGCCGTCGGCGCCGACGGCAACCTCTACCCCTGCCCCCAGGTCCACCTCAACAGCCGCTACCTGATCGGCAACGTGCTCGACCAGGGCTACCTCGACGTCCTGGAGGGCGGCCCCCGCGCCGCGTGGGAGGCCGCCAACCCCCGCCGCACCGACCTGTGCAAGTCCTGCTTCTACCGCCCGCAGAACGAACTGCTGGAGCGGCTGCACCGCGGCCAGATCCAGCTGGACCAGGCACTGGACGCCTATGCGGTGGAGGTGCCGAGCACGCTGCACGAGGACTTCGTCTGAGGCACCGCCGCCCGGTGACCCCTCTGCCGTCTCACAGAACCTGGTGCCCGACTCGCCATGCAGATCCGCCACCTGGCCCGGCTCCTCGAAGCCCGGCCGACGCCCGCACCGTCCGCTCCCGGCTCCGACACCGAGCCGGCCGCCGCCCGTTCCCACCGGATCCGTTCCACCGTCGAACGGCTGGCCCGCGTGGAGCGCGTCCCGGTACGCGTCGTCCACACCGACACCGAGGTGCGCGACGGGCTGCACCGGGAGCAGTGGGTCCTCGATTCCCCCCTGCGCGGTGAGTTCCTGGCCACCCTGCTCTCACCCGAGCCCAAGGCCGAGCCCAAGCCCAAGGCCGAGCCCAAGCCCAAGGCCGAGCCCGAGTCCGAGGCCGAATCCGCGTCCGGATCCGAGCCCGCGCCCCGCCCCGGCATCCTGGTCCTGGGCGGGAAGAACGCCCGCCGGGAACAGCTCACCGGCGAGGTCGTCCCCGACCACCCGGACCGCAACATGGCGGAACACCTCGCCCGCGCGGGATTCACCACCCTCACCTTCGAGTACGCCCTCACCGGCGGCTTCGACCAGCAGCGGCTCGCCGGACGCGACGAGGGGACCCTGCTCGCCCACGCCTTCACGCTCACCGGCCGCTCCCTGCTCGGCGCCCTGACCGGCGACGCCCTCGCGGTCCTGGAACTGCTGCGGACGCACGAGCGCGTGGACGGCGGCCGGGTCGGACTGTTCGGGCACAGCCTCGGCGCGGCCGTCGCCCTGCACACCGCGCTGCTCACCGAGGGCGAGCCGCCGCTCTGCGCGGCCGGCCACCTCGGTTCCTACGCCTGCCTGTACGCGCGGCAGCTGACCGGTTTCGAGGGCGCGGTGCTGCCGGGCATCCTGGAACACACCGATCTGCCCGCCCTCTACGGCGCGCTCGCCCCCGCACCGCTCCAGCTGCAGTTCGGCACCTGTGACCCGTACCTCGACACCGACGACGCCCGCGCCGCCGGCCGGGCGGTCGCCGAGACCTACGCCGCGGCCCACGCGCCGGCCCCCGAGATACGCGAACTGCCCATGGGGCACGGCACCGACGTCGCCCACGCCGTGGACTTCTTCACCCGGGCCCTCGCCCAGCCCCCGTCGGCCCCGGCCGGCGTGCCCGCCCAGCGCGTCCGGTTCGACGTGCACGAACGGCGCGCCGTCACCGACCGGGTGGACGCCGCGCTCCGGTCGGGTGTGCTCACGCAGGGACCACTGGTCACCCGGTTCGAGGACCTCACCCGGCAGTGGACCGGCCGCCCCGGTGCCGCCGTGGCCTCCGGCTCCGCCGCCCTGGAGATCGCCCTCCGCGTGATCGGCGTGCGCGGACGCACCGTCCTCGTGCCCGCCAACACCTTCTTCGCCACGGCCGCGGCGGCCGTGCGGGCCGGAGCCGCCCGAGTCGGCTTCGTCGACCTGGAACTCGACGGCCTCGGCATGGACCCCCAGGCACTGACCGCGGCGCTCGACCGCCACCCGGACACCGCCGCCGTGGTGCCCGTCCACATCGGCGGCATCGTCGCACCGGCGCTCGACGGCGTCCTCGACCAGTGCCGCGCACGCGGCATCCCGGTGCTGGAGGACGCCGCCCACGCCTTCGGCAGCACGCTCGGCGACCGCCCGGCGGGCGGCCTCGGCCGCTTCGGCGCGTTCTCCTTCTTCCCGACGAAGGTCGCGACCAGCGGCGAGGGGGGACTGCTCAGCTGCGCGGACACCGGCGACCTCGACCACGTACGGCGCTGGCGGGACCACGGCAAGAGCGCGCCCGGCTCCACCCTGCACGACCGGCCCGGCGGCAACTGGCGGATGAGCGAACTGCACGCCGCCGTCGGCACCGTGGACCTGGAACGCTTCGGCCGCACCCTGGCCGCCCGCCGGGACCTCGCCGCACACTACGACGACCTGCTGGCCTCCGTGCCCGGGGCGCGGCCCCACACCATGCCCGGCGAGGTGAACAGCAACTACTACAAGTACCTGGTGTACCTGGACGAGTCCACCGACCGCACCCTGCTGAAGAAGCGGCTGCGCGAACGGCACGGCATCCACCTCGCCGGCGAGGTGTACGACCACCTGCTGTGCGACCATCCCTTCTTCGCCGGCCGCGCCGAGCCCGGGGACCACCCGCGAGCCCGGTGGTTCGCCCGGCACCACATCGCCCTGCCCCTGTATCCGTCCCTCACCCACGCCGAGCAGGTCCGGGTGGTCTCCGCGCTGCGCAGTGAACTGCCGTGACGTCCGGCGCCCTCCTGCACGCCTTCCGGCGGGGTGCCTGGCACCCGTCGCTCGACACCGCGCCACTGCCCGGGGACACGGCGGTGCGACTGGCCCTCGTCCCCGAGCTGGTCGTCGCCGCCGACCGCCGCCGGTGGGACACCGTGGCGCCCGCACTGCCCGCCGCGCCGGACGACCGCAGGGCACTGCTCCTGACCGCGCTCGACACGTTCGAGGACGGCGTCCTCGACATCGGCGGGCTCGGACCGCAGAGCGGCGCCGGCTTCCGCGCGGCCCTGTGGCGCACCGCCGGGATCCCGCCGGCACTGACCGACCGCTGGTGCGGCATGCTGCGCGCCGCCCTCACCGAGCGGCCGCCGCCCGCGCACGACGGGGCGCTCGCGCTGGTCGCGCTGCCCGGCAACACGTTCACCTGCCTCGCCGCCGTACTCGACCAGGTCGAGCGGTCCGCGGCCGTATGGGTACGGCCCAGCCGCCGCGAGCCACTGTCCGCGGCCCGCCTGGTGGCCGCCCTGCTGCGGGCCGGATGGCCCGCCGAGCGGATCGCCCTGTACCCGACCGTCCAGGGCGCCCTCCCCGGCCTGATCCGCCGGACCGACCGGCAGGTGGTCTTCGGCGGCTCGGGCCTGGCCCGGTCCGTCACCGCCCTGCCCGGCCTGACCCTGCACGGACCCGGGCGCGGCTGCGCGCTCGTACCCGCCAGGATGCCCGCGGACCGGGCCGTCGAGTGGCTGGTGCCGCTCATCGCGGCCGACGCGGGACGGTTCTGCAGCAACGTGCGCACCGTCGTGTGCGCCGGCCCCGCCGAGCCCCTGGCAGCCCGGCTGGCCGCCGCGCTCGACGCGCTCGATCCGGTCAGCCTGCCGCTGACCGTCAGCCGGGAACCCGGCGCCGCGCACCACGCGACCCGTTCCGTCGCCGAGCGGATGCGGCCGGGGGACCGGCTGCTGACCCGCCGGCCGCCGGTCGTCGCCGGACCCGACGGCGCCCCCTGCGCGACACCGCACCTGGTGCTCGTCGGCGACGGCTCCGAGGACCCGCCGGAGCACCCGCTGATCGGCCACGAGGTGCCCTTCCCGTTCGCCGCCGTGGTGCGCGCGAGCGAGCGCGACGCCGCGCGGATCGCGGCCGGATCCCTGTTCGTGTACGAACCGCCGCAGCCGGCGGCACCGAGGAGGACCCCATGACGACGACCGCACCAGGCACCCGGCCGCCCGGCGTGCCCGGCCCACCGAGCGGCACCCCCGCGCGGGACACGACGGCCGTCCACGACGTCATGCGGGAGCGCGTACCGCACCTCGCCGTCGACCTCGACACCTGGACCCGCCGCATGATGCAGTGGCACTTCTCCTCCGAGACCGGATCCCCGTTCTGGCTCTCCCGGCGCGACACCCTCGGCTTCGACCCGCTGCGGGACGTCCACGGCTTCGCGGACCTGCGGCTGTTCGGACTCTTCGACAAGGCGCGACTGCGCGCCGCCCGCGCCCGCGACCTCATCCCGCGCGGCTTCAGCGACCGGCCCTTCCGCGTCTTCGAGACCGGCGGCACGACCGGCACCCCGTGCCGCGTCGTCAACGTCACCCGGCTCGCCCTCGACGTGGAGATCTACCGGACCATGCTGGAGGCGCGCGGCCTCCTCGGCGGTGACGTCCTGGCGATGACCCCGATGGGGCCGCACGCCTACGGGCACTTCGTCGAGGCCCTGGCGGACAGCTGGCGGGGCGCGGTGCACTCCATCGACTTCGATCCGCGCTGGGTCAAAGCGGCACTGCGGGCGGGCGGCGACACCGGCGCGTACACCGACCACCTGATCGCCCAGACCCTCCACCTGCTCACCGCGGAACGCCCGCGGCTGCTGTTCACCACCTCCCGGCTGCTCGTCGAACTGGCCATGCGGCTGCCCCGCCCGCTGCACACGTACGGCGTGCGCGCGGTGTGCACCGGCGGTACGTCCTGCACCCCGGCGGAGGCGGAGTTCCTGCGCGCCGAACACCTGGCGGGCGTCCAGTGGATCGACACCTACGGCAACACGCTCGTGGGCCACGCGCTCCAGGCGGACCTGGTCCCGGGCACGACCGTGGCGGGCGTCATCGCGCCCGGACCGGACGCCCCCGCGGACGCGGAGCCCGGCGAGCGGGTCACGCACACCTACCATCTGCCGCCGCCCTTCGCCGTGCTCACCGTCGTCGATCCGCGCGACCCCTGGCGGCAGGTGGCCGTGGGGGAGCGCGGCCGGGTACGGGCCACGACCCTCCTGGAAGACCTGTTCATCCCCCATCTCCTGGAGCGCGACAGCGCCGTCCGGACGGGCCCGCACCCCTGGTTCCCCTGGGACGGAGTGGCGGCCGTACGGCCGTACACGGGAGAGGCCACGGAGGAGGCCACGGAGGGCGTCTACTGACGGACCGCCCACGCCGGCCCCCTCGACACCAAGGACCCCGATCATGACGCTTTCCGCACCACCGGTCGCCGAGCTGTACTCCAACGGCCTGCCCATCCCCTTCTCCCCGGACCTCTTCGGACCGCTCAGGCCCAGCGCCGACCGCCTCGGCGATCCGGCCGCCCTGCGGCGACGGCTGCGTTCCGACGGCTATCTGTACCTGCCCGGCGTCCTGGACCGCTCCGAGGTGCTGCGCCTGCGCCACGAGTACTTCTCCCTCTTTCCGCCCGGCTACCTCAAGCCGGGCACCCGGCCGCAGGACGGCCTCTTCTCGGGCACCGTTCCCGAAGGGCTGCCGGAGCACGGGGTGGCCGGGCACCCCGCGCACGCCTTCGTCCGGTCGGCGCCCTTCGAGCGGTTCCTGGCGGACGAGCGACTGCGGACGATCGCCGACGACCTGCTCGGCGGCCCCTCCGAGATGCTGCCCCGGCGCATCCTCCGGCACTTCCACCGCGGCTCGGGCCGCGCCTCACGCGCCCATGTCGACATGGACTACCTGGACGCCGCCCCGCCCCGGGTGCTGACCATGTGGATCCCGGTCGGCGACTGCCCGGTCGCCACCGGTCCGCTGATCTACCTGGACGGCTCCCACACCCTGGCACCCGAGGACTACCGGCCGCTGCGCGACGTCACGGACCGCCCGCACGACCGGCGGCCCATCTCCCACGACCTCGCGCTGACGGCCCGCCGGCTCGGCCGCCGCTGGCTGTGCGCCGACTTCGCGGCCGGTGACCTGCTGGTGCACGTGCCGCAAATCATCCACGCGTCGCTGGACACGACGACCGACGCCATGCGCCTGTCCGTCGACGTCCGGTTCATCCGCTCCGGTGACAGACCCGACGACCGCTGGCAGCGGCCCTGGTCGGCCGACGACGGAGCCTGACCCCCGAGCGCAGCCGAACGGAGCCCACCCATGACGCCCACCCACGGACCGGCCGCCGCCGCCGCCGACGACGCCGCCGACGCCGCAGACGAACTGGCCGGACGGCTGACCGCCTACGCCGTGCTGGCCCACGACCCCGCCGTCCCGCAGATCGCCGCCGACTACTGGGCGAAGAGCGAGGACCACTACCGCGCGGTCGACGCCGCCCTCGCCGCGCTCGTCACCGGTTCACCCGCCGCCTCGGCCTACGCCGCGGTGACCGGGAACCCCACGCACGTGCCCGCGCAGCGGGATCTGCGGACCTCCCTGACCACCCTCCTCCGCCAACGCCCCCACCAGGCCGCCGAGTCGGCCCGCCTCGTGGCCGGCGCCGACGAGCGGATCTGGATCGACTATCACCTCGGCACCGACTACCTTTCGGAGAACCCCAAGGCCCTTGACATCCCCGAGCCCTCTGAGCCGTCGAAGCCCGCCGAGTCCCCTGCATCCCCCGATCCCGCCGGCGCGCCGGCGCACATCGTGATCCCCTTCCGCGACCGCGAGGGCGGGCTGCGGACCCGCAACCTGCTGGCCTGCCTGCGGGCCCTCGCCGACCAGGCCGACGGTCCCGCGCACCGGGTGACCGTGGTGGAGACCGACGTCGAGCCCCGCACGCGCGAGGCGGTGGCGGGACTCGTCGACGACTACGTCTTCGCCCCCAAGGACGGCCTGTTCAACAAGGCGTGGGCGGTCAACGTCGGCGTGATGTCGGCACCGGGCGACCCCCGCTACACCTGCGTGCTGGACGCCGACATCCTCGTGGACCGGCACTTCGTCGCCCGCAACACCGCGCGGCTGCGCGACGGCGCACACGGCAGCCACCTGCCGTTCCGCTGGTCGCTGTCCCTCGACGAGCCCTCCACCCTGCGCGCCCTCGCCCTGCGCGTCGGCGAGGGCGCGGCCGAGGTGCCCGGCTCGGTGCTGCGGGGTCTGCTGCTGCGGGAACCGCCCGGCGGCTGCGTGTGGCTGCGCACCGGCCTGTTCCACACGGTGGGAGGGTTCGACGAGCGCTTCGAGGGTTGGGGCGGCGAGGACGACGACGTGGTGGCCAGGCTGTCCGCCGCGGCGCCTCTGGTGCGCTTCGACGACGACCTGCTGCACCTGAACCACCCCCGCCCCGAGATGACCCGCGAGGACGGGCAACCGTTCAACGCCCACCTCCAGCCCATGGTCCGGACGGCGGCGCACGCCTACGGCGACCCGCGGAAGTTCAGTCCTGGCCCGGCCTGACCGGGGCGCCGTCCAGGGCCGCGGACCGCTCCGCGGCCCTGATGACATCGTCGACCAGCGCGCCCTCGGCCGCCGGGCACACCGGCGGACGCCCCTCCCGCACGGCGGCGGCGAAGTCCGCGAGCAACGGCACATGAGGGTTGCCGTGCGGCGGGTGCGTCTCGCGCCGCACACCGCCGGGCCCCGTCACGGTCAGCTCGCCGCGGTCCAGCGGGTCCAGGACGAGGGAGCGGTCGGGGCCGTACAGCGCCAGGCGGTCGACGGGAGGCGCGTCGTCCCATTCGAACAGGCAGTGCGCCCGCGTTCCGGGCCAGTCGAGCTCCAGCTCGGCCCGCCGTTCGGCGCCCGCCGCGAACCGGCGGTCCAGACGCGCCCTGACCCGTGCGGGACGGCCCCACAGCATCAGCAGCAGGTCCAGCCGGTGGCTGCCCGCGTCGGCGAGCACACCCCCTCCGGACACCGCGGGGTAGGTGCGCCACCGCATCGGATGCCCGGGACCCGGTGCGAACGCGCACCGGAACCGCACGTCCACCCGCTCGGGCGTCCACCCGGTCAGCTCCGAGCGCAGCCGCCGGACGACGGGTGCGAGCCGGCGGTAGTACGCGACACCCGCGCGACGTCCCGCACCGGTGACGGGGGAGGAGTCGACGGGCAGCGAGCCGGCCAGCGGCTTCTCGACCAGAACCGCGAGTCCCGCCTCCAGCACCTGCCGGGCCAGCGGCACATGGCCCACGACGGGAGTGGCCACGTACACCGCGTCGACACCGGTGAGCAAAGCGCGCGGGTCGGTGCCGGACGCGGGGATCCCCCAACGCGTGGCGGACGCCCGCGCGCGCCGGGCGTCGCGTCCGCACACGAAGAGGGGCACATGACCCAGCAGGCGCATGGCCGGCAGCACGCGGCGCTCCACGACGTCGCCGTAGCCGGCGATGCCCCACCTCATCTCCGGGGCCCTCACGGGATGATCGCGACCTTGAGCGTCTCGCGCGGCGGGCCGTCGTACGGGGCCCGCTCCGCGTCCGGGTACAGCACGCGGCTCGCCGACAGATGCTCCATCGCCTTCGGCAGCTCGTCGAGGGCGTACGTGTGAGTGAGCAGATCGGGCAGGAACAACTCCCGCCCCGCCGCCAGCCGTTCGGCCACCGCGAGCGCTTCGGCCCGCGCCGTGTCGAGCGGTTCGGCCGAGCTGTGCACCCGCAGTCCCTTGCGCTCCCAGGTCACCAGGTCGACGGTGACGTGGGTGTCGACGTGGTGGGTGCCGAGCATCACGACGAGACCGTTCTGCCGGACGAGACGCACACAGGCGTTCAGCGTGGTGGGGGTGCCCACGGCGTCCACCGCCACGTCGAACTCCGCGCCCACACCCAGCAATTGCTCAGGTGTCCCGTCGACGTGCCGGGTGGTGTCGGCGCCGAGCCGCGCGGAGCGCTCCAGCCGCCACGCGTCGAGGTCGACCGCGGTCAGGTGCGCGGCACCGCGCAGTGCCGCCATGCGCAGCGCCATCAGCCCGACGGGGCCCTGGCCGACGACGACGACCCGGTCGCCGAGCCGGACACCCCGGGTGGCGTGCACGGCGAGCGGCAGGAGCTGCAGGATCGCGCCCTGCTCGAAGGGCACGTCGTCCGGGAGCCTGCCCACGGCCACCTCACGGGCCAGCGCGTACTCGGCGTACCCGGAGGTCAACGGCGTACGGACGAAGACGCGCCGGCCGGGCTCGACGCGGGTGACACCGGCGCCCACCGCCTCGACCACGCCGGCGATCTCGTGTCCGAAGCAGCCCTGCGCGCAGTGCTCGCGCAGTCCGTAGTAGTGGTAGTAGGCGAGGTCGCTGCGGTTGCAGACGGTGCAGGCGCGGACCCGGACCAGCACCTCCAGGGGGCCCGGCACCGGCACCGGGGCGTCGCGCACCAGGCGTATGTCGCGCCTGCCGACCAGCTCGTATCGTCGCACGGTTCTCCTTCTCGCCGGCTCGGCGTGCTGGCGTCATGGCAGCTCGGACGGCTGTCGCGGTGGGCCCAACACGGCTGCGGGCAGGGCGAGTCGGGGTTCGGACGCCGTTGCAGAATACTCTTGACGCTCCCCGCTGGTGCAGTCCAATATCTTTTTGGCATAGACCAATGCCGGTCAGGGTTCCTCTCGCCGAGTGCCCGGACTCGTGGAACGCCCGAGGCCGTCCGCGGCAGTGCCGCCGCTGATGCCGGGTGGTGGTCCGCCGGGTGCCGCCTGACCGGCCGTGTGCGGCGTCGTCCGGTTTCCCGCGACACACGACACGTCGACCGAGCGCTTCGACGCAGCCCCGCGTGGCCGACCGATCCCACCGCCCGCTTCCCATGCCACATCCGACTGAGCTCTGGAGTGACAGCATGACGACGTCCCACCCCCACACGACGACGTCCCACCCCCACCTGTACAGAGCGGCCTCGGACCGGCCGTACTTCAGCGCGGACGCGGAGACCTATCTGGCGCAGACACAGCTGCGGCACCTCCGCAAGACGCGGCCCCTGCGCGTGCTGTCCGAGGAGGACTTCCGTTTCTGGCAGACGTACGGGTACGTCGTGGTGCGCGAGGCGATATCCCCCGGTGCGGCGAAGGGACTGCTGGAGTTCGCCTGGCAGTTCTCCGGGCTCGACCCCGACCGCCCCGAAACCTGGTACGAGGAGCGCGAGTTCCGCTCCGACCTCGACCGCGACCTCTACGTCTACGGCTTCCTGGAGGCCTACCACCACCAGCTCATCTGGGACAGCCGGCAGACCCAGCGGGTGTACGACGCCTTCGTCGACGTGTGGGACTGCGAGGAACTGTGGGTGACCCTGGACCGGCTCAACCTCAACCCGCCCAACGTCGGCAACCGGTCACGCGCACTGATCGAACCCACCGACAAGGGCTTCGACATCGAGCTGCACTGGGACATCGACACCACGCTGAGCGTGCTGCCCCAACGGGTGCAGGGCATCATCGCCCTCAACGACACCCAGCCCGAACTCGGCGGCTTCCAATGCTGCCCGAAGCTGTTCTGCCGCTTCGACGACTGGCAGGCCGCTCAGCCCGCCGGCCGGGACCCGATCAGACCCGACGTGGACCGGACGGAGTACCCGGTCGTACGACCCGAACTCCAGGCCGGTGACCTGCTGATCTTCAACGGGCTGCTGGCGCACGGCGTCGCACCCAACACCTCCGACAACGGTGTCCGAGCCGTCCAGTACCTGTCGATGATGCCCGCCCTGGAGGAGCACGAGGAGCTGCGGCGGTCCCGCGTGACGTCATGGCGCACCCTCAGCACACCCGACTGGAACCGCACCCTGCTCGGCGACGCCCGCCTGCACGAGTCCCTGAGATACGGCCCCGCGGAACTGAACGACCTCGGCCGGCGACTGCTCGGCGCCGACACCTGGAGCGCACGCCCGGCCGCGCGGTGAACCGGAGAACCCCTGTGGACACGATCTGCCTGACCCTGCCCACCAACCGGGCCTGCTCGACGACGCTGGCGGCGGTCGCCGAAGAGGCGGCGCACGCCGCTCGCCACCACGGTGTCGCGGTGCGCCTGCTCGTTCTCGACTCCTCCGACGAGCCCACGTTCGCCGAGCACGCCCGCGTCCTCGCGTCCCTGCCCCGAGTGGCCCAGGTGACCGCACACCATCTCGACGAGACACGGCAGCGGGACCTCCTGCGCCGGATCATCGAGACCGCCGGCGTGCCGGACGCCGGCCCGCTGCTCGACCTCATGCTCCCCGAGGGCGTCTCCTACGGCGCCTGCACCAACCGGGCCTTCCTGTTCGCCGCCGCGCTCGGCTGCCGGTCGGTGCACCGCCGGGACTCCGACAGCCGCTACCAGCTGCTCGACGGCCGTCCCGTCTATCCCGTCGACCATGAACTGGCCTCGCTGGGCAAGCGCGCGGCCGACGCGGCGGCGGGCGTGTCACAGACCCGTCTCGACCCCTCCCTGTCCGGCCGCCCGGTGTCCATGGTGGGCAGCTCCTTCATCGGCGAACTGTCGGTCGACATCGGCGAGATCCGCGACCTGGACGAGGCCGTCTACCAGGAGGTCGTCGGCCTGTGGGCGCCCCTGGACTGGCCGGAGGAGGCGAAGCGGGAGCTGGTCGCGGAGTCCTTCACGGGGGCGGGCACCACCCCCTTCACCGAGGACCACTCGACGCTGACCCTGGTCGACCCGATGCGCGTGGACATGTGCAACATCGCCTTCCACCGAGGCGTCTACGAGCACGTACCGCTGTCACCCGCGACCGACACCATCGGCAGCGACTACTTCCTCATCCACCTCGTCCA
Organism: Streptomyces sp. NPDC052687; assembly: GCF_040678395.1. Taxonomy (NCBI): domain Bacteria; kingdom Bacillati; phylum Actinomycetota; class Actinomycetes; order Kitasatosporales; family Streptomycetaceae; genus Streptomyces; species Streptomyces sp. NPDC052687. The sequence goes on from NZ_JBFATR010000017.1 coordinate 70,259, forward strand.
CGACGCCCGGCTGCCCGGGGTGCTGCACAACCGCACCATCGAGAACTACTACACCGGGGAGCGGCGAACCCCCGCCGGATTCCTGGCCTACCAGACCCGGTTCGTCAAGTTCCTGCTGTCGATGCTCTACCTCCATCCCGTCTACGACGCGATGAAGGAAGCCGGTGACGCCCTCCTCGACGACCGGCACACCCCCCGCCCCGACATCATCGCCGGCCTGCTGCGCGGCAGTCTGGACCTCGACACCGCGGACAACGAGGCGCGGCTGGACGTCCTGGACGTCTCCTACCGGAAGCTGGGCGGCAAGTACGCGCACGTCGCCGACCTGCTCGCGCGGCGGCGCCGGGACCTGCTGAGCGAGGCGCGGCGCGACATCGCGGACTTCGCGCTGCTGACCGAGCGCTGGGAGACGCTGGTGCGGGCGAGCCGCGGCGTCGACGTGCCGGGGACACGCGGATGAATCCCCGTCTGCGCGAGGCGCTCCAGGCCGCCACCGACGACCGCGTGATCTTCGACCTGGACGGTATCGCCGCCCAGTACGACACGCTGACCCGTGAACTGCCCGGCGTCGAGGTCCGCTTCGCGCTGAAGGCCTGCCCCGTCGCGGAGGTCCTCGCGTGCCTGGCGCAGCGGGGAGCGGGCTTCGACGCGGCGAGCCCGGGGGAGATCGCGCTGGCCCTGGGCACCGGCGTGCCCGCGGACCGCGTCCACTACGGCAACACCGTCAAGTCCGACGCCCAGATCGCGCAGGCCCACCGGCTCGGCATCCGCGACTTCGTCACGGACAGCGTCGAGGACGTCAGGGCGCTGGCCGAGCACGCGCCCGGAGCCCGGGTGTGCTGCCGGCTGGCCACCGACGGCTACGGCGCCTTGTGGGGCCTCAGCCGCAAGTTCGGGTGCTCACCGGACGACGCCCCGCGCGTGATGGAGGCGGCGCGCTCGGCCGGACTGGCCCCGGACGGACTGTCGGTCCACGTCGGGTCACAGCAGATGACCGCCGAGGCGTGGCGACGCGCCTTCGACACGCTGGCCGGCACGCTGGGAGCGTTGCGGGCCCGGGGGATCGAGCCGTCGCGCGTCAACCTCGGCGGCGGCCTGCCGGCCCTGGGCTACACCGACCGGCGGGGCAGCAGGCTGGAACCGCCCCTGGACAAGATCTTCGCGGTCATCCGCGAGGGCACGGAGCGGTTGCGGGAGCTGTCACGGGTCCCGCTGTCGTTCCTCGTGGAGCCCGGCCGGCACCTGGTCGCCGACCACGGCGCGATCAGGGCGCACGTCAGCCGGCTGACCTCCCGCCGGCAGCCGGACGGCGAACGCGCCTACTGGCTGTACCTGAGCTGCGGCAAGTTCAACGGCCTCTACGAGATGGACGAGGTGCGCTACCCGCTGGTCCTGCCCACGCACCCCGCGGAGGACGGCCCCGGCGGCGCGCCGTACGTGCCCGCCGTGATCGCCGGACCCACCTGCGACAGCGACGACGCCTACGGCCACGACCACCCGCGCGTGCGGGTCCCGAAGGCGGCGCGGTCCGGCGACCCGGTCTGGGTCCTCTCCAGCGGGGCCTACGCCCTCGGCTACATGACCCAGGGGTTCAACGGGTTCCGGCCGCTGCCGTACACCTGCGTCGGCGGGACGGGCGGGGCCGGGGGAGGGGATGACTGAGTGGGCCGCGACATCCGCATCCGTCACATCGCGCGGGGCGACTGGCCGCGGATCGCCGCGCTGGAGCAGGAGGCGTACGCGGACAGCACGCTCCTCGAAGGGCGGGAGGCACTGGAGTCCAGAGGCCGCGTCTCGCCCGCCACCTGCTTCGTCCTGGATCTCGGCGGCCGGATCGGCGGATACGTGCTCGCGCTGCCGTATCCGATGTTCCGGTACCCCGACCTGGCCCTGCGGGAACAGGCCGCGTCCGCCCCGTCCGCCCCCTCCGGCACCCGGAACCTGCATCTGCACGACATCGTCGTGGCGCGCGAGCTGCGCGGCCGGGGGTGGGGCGGCCGGCTGCTGGACCGGCTCACCGCACAGGCCCGCCCGGCCTACGACCGCATCTCGCTGGTGGCCGTCGCCGGCATGGCGGCGTTCTGGGCCGCGCGCGGCTTCCGGCCCTACGAGGACGTCAGGCTGCCGCGCGACTACGGCGGCGACGCCGTCTACATGTCCCGCGCGTTCAAGGTCGACCGGCCCGGCCGGACGGAGGAGGCGGACCGGACCGCCCGCGCGCGGTGAACTGCCCTTGTGGCGCTGGATATCACACTGTTACGTTGATGTTGGTCCAGACCAAAGCCGGAGCGTGGTCCTCTTCGGCCGGCCACCTCGTACCCGCGTCTCCCGTCCCGTCGCAGCGCCGCGCGGGACCGTCGTGAACTCCTCCGGGCCGAAACCGGCCCGGAGCCGAACGGACAACAGCGTCAGCGCTCGGCCTCACCCCGCCACCGGGCCGTCCGCAGCCCCGCACGCCGTCGCCGGGGCGCCGGCGGGCCCGGCGGCCGCCCCCGGCCGAGCGGCCGAGTGACACGTCAACGAGCATGAAGGAAACGAGAGTTGGCAACCATCGAGGAAGAGGCCGGCCCTGTCGGTCCCAGTACGCTGCGGCGGCTCGCCGCGGCCTGGCCCCGACGCGCCACCGTCCGCACCGACATGGACAAGGTGACCGGAGCCGAGGCATACGACCCCGCGCTGCTCGACTACCCGCTCGCCCTGATGCCCTTCGGCGAGCACCCGGACTTCCGCAGCGCTCCCGAGGACAAGCGGCGCCTGGTGAACACCCTGGGCTGGATCGCCTACAACGAACGCGTCGTGGCCGCCGAGGAGTTCGTCGTCAACCCGACCTTCGAGAAGCTCGGCCACGCCGTCTACCCCGGCGTGGACCGCTTCGAGGTCAAGGAGATCGTGCGGCAGTCCCACATCGACGAGGTGTGGCACACGTACATGCACATGCTGGGCATGCAGCGCACCCGCGAGGCCAGAGGGATCACCGCCGAACCCGACTGCGGCCACCCGGTGACCAACCGCCTGCTGTACGAGGCGCGGGACGCGGCCGGCGAGCGCTGGGAAGCGGACCTGCTCTACCTGCTGTGGACCACGGTCGGCGAGGTCAGCGTCAACGCCTTCCTGGACCTCATGGCGCGCGACACCACCGTCCAGCCGATGCACGCGACCATCGCCCGGCTGCACGCCCGCGACGAGTCGGCCCACGGACCCGTCATGGTGGAGGTGATGAAGGACGTCTTCGTCCATCTCGACAGCCGCCAGCGGGACTTCTTCGTGCGGTCCCTGCCCGCGGGCATCACCGCGTTCTGCGCCGAGGACTTCGACTGGTGGCTGAAGGTCCTGGAGTTCGCCGGCGTCCGCAAGGCCCGCGACATCGTCGAGGACTCCCGCGGCGGCCCGCACGCGGACCTGCTCGTCACCGACTTCTCCGGCATCCTGCGCATGCTGCGGGAACTCGGCGTGGAGGACCGGGTGGAGTTCGACTTCGCGGGAGCGGCCGCCGCCGGTACCTCCGGGAGGGCCGCGTGATCCTCACCGGTCCCGAGATCACCGAGGCCGCGCACGACGGGCGCATCGTCATCACCCCGTTCCACCCCGCCCAGGTGAACCCCAACAGCTACAACGTCTGCCTGGGCGACAGGCTGCTGACGTACACCGGCGACGTCATCGACCCCTACCGCCCCAACCCGACCCGCGAGACCACCATCGGCGAGGAGGGTTACGTCCTGCGGCCCGACCAGCTCTACCTCGGGCACACCGTCGAGCGGATCGGCTCCGACCGCTACGTACCGCTGCTCTTCGGGCGGTCCTCCGTCGGGCGCCTCGGACTCTTCGTGGAGATCACCGCGCCCATCGGCGACATCGGCTTCCACGGCCAGTGGACGCTGATGCTCTCCCCGGTCCGGCCCCTGCGGGTGTACCCGGGCATGAAGATCGGCCAGATCATGTTCTTCGAGTCGCTCGGCGAGATCGACCTCTACCAGGGCAAGTACCAGGCCTCGGCGGGCCCGCAGGAGTCCCGCTACTGGAAGGATGTGGCGGTGCCGACGACATGATCCTCACCCGTCGGGCCATCGCCGCCGCCGTCGCCCGGGGCGACATCGTCATCGAGCCCTTCGACCCGGAAAGGATCTCTCCGAACGCCTACGACTGGCGCCTGGGGGACCGCATCCGGGTCTGCGAGGGCGACGAACTGGACGCCGCCGCCGCGACCCGCGTCACCGAGCACGTCATCCCGCCCGAGGGCATGGTGCTGCGGCCCGGACAGCTCTACCTCGGCGTCACCCACGAGCGCACCCACTCCGAGCGCTACGCCCAGATGATCAACGGCGACCGCAGCCTCGGCGCGCTGGGCGTCTGGGTCCATGTCTCCGCCCCGCTGGGACACGTCGGCCACGCCATCCGCTGGACCCTGGAGATACGCGTGGCCCGCCCCGTCCGCGTCTATCCGCTGATGCCCTTCGGCAAGATCGTGTTCCTGGTCGCCGCGGGCGAGGTGTCCAGCTACCAGAGCCTGGGCCGCAAGTACACCCGCACCAGCGGCATCGACATCTCCCGGCTGTACGAGGAACTGCGGTGAGCGCGGTGCGCGTGCTGACCGGCCTCGACCTGCCGTGGGGCAGCCCGGGCGGCAGCGTCGAACTGCTCAAGGACCTGTACCTCGACCCGTCCGGACCGCTGACCGCCGACACGTTCATGCTCACCCCCGACGGCCCCGAAGGCCCCGCGCTCCCGCCCTCCGGCGGCCCCGCGCTCCCGCCCTCCGGCGGCCCCGCGCCCGATCGCCTCGCCCCTGCCGGCGGCCCCGCGCCCGACGCTCCGGCCGGCCGCGCCCCCGCCCTCCCCGCCCTGCTCGACGTGCCGGGCAAACAGCTCGACGGCGACGGCTTCTGGGACTACGTCGACCGGCTGACCGACGCGATCACCACCCGCTTCGCCGGCCACGAGCCGGACGTCGTCCACCTCCAGCACCTGGCCTTCGGCGCCACCCCGGCACTGCTGCGCGGCTACCCCGGGCGGCCGGCCATCGGACTGGTGCACGGCACCGACCTGCTCTTCGCCGCCGAACACCCCACCCAGGCCCGGGTGCTGCGCGACGCGGTCGCCGCCGCCACCGCCCTCGTCGTGCCGACCGCCGCGATGGCCGACCGGCTGCGCCGCCTCACCCCGGTCGACTCCGGCCGTGTCGTCCACATCCCCTGGGGCGTCCCCGACACCCTGCTGGCCCGCCCGCCAGCGCGCCGGCGGCGGGACGGCGGCGAACTGCGCGTGCTCTACGCCGGCCGCCTCACCGCCGAGAAGGGCGCCGCCGAACTGGCCGCCACCCTCCACGGCACACCGGGGCTGCGGCTGTCCATGGCCGCGCCGGTCACCGAGTTCCGCCGGCTCGCCGCCGTACAGGACCTCTCGGGCGTCCACCACCTCGGCTGGCTGACCCGCGAGGAGCTGTGGGCGGCCTTCGCCGCGCACGACCTGCTCGTCGTGCCCTCCGCGAAGCTGGAGGCGTTCGGCCTGGTCGCCGTGGAAGCCCAGGCGTGCGGCCTCCCGGTCGCCTACCAGCCGGTGCCCGGACTGCGTGACGCGCTCGGTGACTCCGCCCTGCCCCTCGACCTCCTCGCCGACCCGCGCCGCGCCCTGGCCGAACTGACCAGGCTCCGCGACGACCCGGCCGCACTGGACGAGCTGCGCCGCTCCGGCCTCCGCAACGCGGCACGGTTCCCGCTGTCCGCGACGGCACGCGCACTGGCCGCCCTCTCCGCCCAGGTGCGCTGAGCACGGCCCCCGGCTCCCTCCCCGAGAAGGAACACGACATGTACACCGCCGCGCTGTTCGACCTCGACGGCACCCTCATCGACACCGAACCCCGCAGCTACGAAGCCTGGTCCCGGCTCTTCCGCAACCACGGGGTCCCCTACGACGAGGCCACCATCAAGGGCTTCGCGGGACGGCCCGGCAGAGAGGCGCTGCTCGACCACCTCGACCGGTTCCCCGGGCACACCGTCGACGACCTCTTCGCCGAGGCGCTCGGTTACACGGCCCTGCCGGACATGCCCCCGGTCGCGGCCGTCCCCGGCGCCCTGGACCTGCTGGAGCGGCTGCGCGCCGCCGGGGTACCGCTCGGCCTGGTCACCTCCGGCACCCGGGACTACGCCCGGCACGAACTCGGCGCCGTCGGCGCCCTCGGCCTGTTCGACGCGCTGATCACCTCCGACGACGTCACCCGCGGCAAACCGGACCCCGAGGGCTGTCTCGCCTGCTGCGCCGCGCTGGGCGTCGACCCCGCCGCCGTCGTGGTGTTCGAGGACGCCCCGGCCGGGGTGGCCGCCGCCAAGCGCGCCGGCGCCGACTGCGTGGCCCTCACCACGACCCAGTCCGCTGCGGCGTTGGCCGAAGCCGACCTGATCGTCCCCGACCTCACCGGCATGACCTGGCCACCCCCGACCCCGGCGGTGGCCGCGGCGACCCGGACGGAGGCCTGAGCCATGAGCGCGGCGACACTCGAAGTGGTCGTCACCTCCGCCGAGGAGGCACGCGCGGCGGCCGAGGGAGGCGCCGACCGGCTGGAGCTGGCGACCGACATGGAAGCCGACGGCATGTCCCCCACCGCGGCGCAGTTCGAGCGCACCGCGGCGGCGGTCACCCTTCCGGTGCGCGTCATGCTGCGCGACAGGGGCGGCTTCCAGGCGGCCGACCTCGACGGCCTGCGCACCCGCGCCCGGGAGCTGAGCGCCGCGGGCGCCGAGGAGTTCGTCCTGGGCTTCCTCACCCCGGACGGCGCCCCGGACCTGACCGCCGTCCGCGCCGTCCTCGACGCGGTCCCGGACTGCCGCTGGACCTTCCACCGGGCGCTGGACCACGCGGCCGACCGGACGGCGGTCCGCCGTGCCATCGACGGGCTGCCCGGACTGGACACCGTGCTGTCCGCGGGCAGCGCCACCGGTGTCACGGCCGGACTGCCCACGCTGCTGGCGGAAGCCGGCCGCCGGGGCGAGCCCGGCTACACCATGGACGTCATGGCGGGCGGAGGCCTCCGGACGACACACGTCCCACTGCTGCGCGCCCGCGGCGTGCACGCCTTCCACGTGGGCACGGCGGTCCGCCACCAGGGCTGGGACAGCCCGGTCGACCCCGCCGCCGTACGCCGCTGGCGGGACCTCCTGGACGCCGCCGCGGGCAAGGACGCGGGGTGACATGCCGCCCGAGACCTCCCCGGCGCCCGGATGCGTGTTCTGCGACATCGTGGCGGGCCGGCTCCACTCGGAGATCCTCTTCGAGGACGAGCGGACCGTCGCCTTCCTCGACAACACCGCCGTCATGGAGGGCCACACCCTGGTCATCCCCCGATGCCACGCGGCGGACCTCTGGACCGTCTCCGAGGACGACGCGGCAGCCGTGATGCGCACGGTCCACCGCATGGCCCGCCTCCTCGGGGACGCCCTGCGGCCGGACGGCCTGACGCTCTTCCAGGCCAACCGGCCGGCGGGCTGGCAGGACGTCTTCCATCTGCACGTCCACCTGGTGCCCCGGCGCGACGGCGACCACCTGCACCGTCCGTGGCAGGCGGACCTCGCCGACCCGGCCGCGCTCGCCACAACCCGCCGCCGCATCCTCACCGCCCCCCGACCACCGCACCGCACGAGCCCGGAGGACCCGTATGCCCACGCCTGAGCAGACGACCACCGAGGCGTGGAGAGGCTGAGATCCCGTGTTCCGCGTCCGCAGCGCCTTCCACCGCACCCGGCTGGCGATCGCCGCCCTGTTCTGCTTCCTCGGATTCCAGTACGCGACCTGGACGTCCCGCCTTCCCGCCCTCACCAGCCGGCTGGACCTGTCGGCGCAGGAACTGGGGCTGCTGCTCATGGCCTGCGGAGTGGGCGCCGCGGCCTCGTTCCCGCTCGTCTCCGCCCTCATGCGACGGCTCGGCTCCCGCCGGCTGGCGTTCGTCTCCGCCCTGAGCCTCGCGGTCCTCCTGCCCGCGCTGTACCTCGCCCCGAACTACCCGGTCGCGCTGGTGGTCATCTGCTGCGACGGAGTGGCCGCCGGCGGCCTCAACGTGGCCATGAACGCGCAAGGCTCCGCACTGGAGGTCCGGCACGGGCGGACCACCATGGCCCAGCTGCACGCGACGTTCAGCGCGGGCTCCCTCGCGGCCGCCCTCCTGGCCTCCGGCACCAGCCTCTTCACCACCTCCCTGACCGCGCACTTCCTGGCCGCCACCGTCGTCCTGGCCCTGCTGCTCGGCTACAGCCGGCCACGCCTGCTGACCGACGAACCGGTGACCGGTGAACGCGCGACCGACGGACCCGTGGGCGACGAACCCGCAACCGACGAACGCGCGACCGGCGAACTCGCGAGCGACGCGCCGCCGAAGCGGGAGACGAAGCGCCGGCGCGGACCGGTCCTGCCGTCGCGGGCGACGCTGTGGATGGGCCTCGCCATGGTCTTCGGCACCGTGACCGAGGGCGCCATGAACGACTGGTCGGCGCTCTACATGGAGGACGTCGTCCACGCGTCACCGCAGCTCGTCCCGATGGGCATCGCCGTCGTATCGGTGATGATGGTGGTGGCCCGCCTCGTCGCCGACGGCTGGCGCAGCCGCTGGGGCGACGCCCGCGTCGTCCGGTACGGCAGCGCCCTCGCGGGCACCGGACTGGCCCTCGCCCTCCTCACCGGCGGCGTCCTGCCCACCCTCGTCGGCTTCGCCTGCGTGGGACTCGGCGTGGCCGCCGTCACCCCCTGCGTCTACGTCGCCGCGGCCGCGCAGGGCCCGGAAGCCCTGTCCCTCGTCGCGGCGACGGGCACCACCGGGCTGCTGGCGGGCCCGGCCCTGATCGGCTTCGTGGCCGGCGCCACCAGCCTGGTGTGGGGCATGGCCGTCGTCGCGGCCTCCGCCCTCGCCGTGTCCCTGTGCGCCACCCGCATCCGCTGGCGGACACCCGAGACACCCGAAACCCCCGAGACACCCGAGCCCCCCGGGACCGGCCCCGCGCAGGCGGCGCCCGCCCGCTGACCCGCCGGCGTCACACAGCCGTACCACCCGGTCACCGCACGCGGCCGGTCCTCCGCCCCCGGAGGGCTGGCCGCCTTCGCGCGCCCGCAGGACCGCGCTCCACCCCTTGACCTCCGTCGACCCGCCCACTACGTTGCGAAAGAAGTCGACCCGTGACAAGAAAGGAGGCGACCCGCGCATGTACATCGCGTCTGATCTCGGTCGCCTCGCCCAGTGCACCGTCTGGGTTCCGGGTCGTATCGCGCACGGCTGCTGAGCACGCCGTCCTCCGATGTGCCCGTCGTGGCACTTCCAGGTTTTCACGCAGGTTTTCACGCCACCCTCTTCCGGCACGTAGCTGTCGCGTGCCGTTTCCGCGCCCGCTTCGCTGACGTGGCGCGTCTGAACACAGAAAGCTGCCTGGAATTGGCGAACATGATGTATCGACCCATCACGCACCGAAACGAAGGCCCGTCATGGTAGGCGCACGCATCACGGTCAACGGGACACAAGCACCGATCTCACCGGCTGCGCCCCACACCACAGTGCTGGACTTCCTGCGCGAACGCGGCCTCACGGGCACCAAGGAGGGCTGCGCCGAGGGCGAGTGCGGCGCCTGTTCGGTGCTCGTGGCCCGCCCCGGAGTGACCAAGCCCACCGACTGGGTGGCGGTCAACGCCTGCCTGGTCCCCGTCGCGGCACTCGACGGCCAGGAGATCGTCACCGCCGAAGGTCTCGCCGCCGCCGGCGAACCGGGCACCCCGCCCGCCCTGCACCCCGTGCAGGAGGAGATGGCGGTCCGCGGCGGCTCCCAGTGCGGCTACTGCACGCCGGGCTTCGTCTGCAGCATGGCCGCCGAGTACTACCGGCCCGACCGCTGCGCCCACGCGGACCCCGCCGACAGCACCGACCCCGAGCACGGCCCGAACGGTTTCGACCTGCACGCGCTGAGCGGCAACCTGTGCCGCTGCACCGGCTACCGCCCGATCCGCGACGCCGCCTTCGCCGTCGGCCAACCCGCCGACGACGACCCGCTGGCGCGGCGACGCGAGCAGTCCCCGCCCGCACCGGTCGCCACCGAATACGTCCGCGACGACAGCGCGTTCATCCGCAAGAACACCCTCGCCGAGACACTCGCCGTGCTGCGCGAGCGCCCCGACGCGGTCGTCGTCGCCGGATCCACCGACTGGGGCGTCGAGGTCAACATCCGCGCCCGGCGCGCCGGCTGCGTGGTCGCCGTCGACCGGCTGCCCGAACTGCGCGAACTGCGCGTCGAGGACGGCCACATCGACATCGGGGCGGCGCTGACGCTCACCGAGATCGAACGCCGCCTCGACGGCACCGTCCCGCTGCTGGCCGAGCTGTTCCCGCAGTTCGCCTCCCGGCTCATCCGCAACAGCGCCACCCTCGGCGGCAACCTCGGCACCGGCTCGCCCATCGGCGACAGCCCGCCGGTGCTGCTCGCGCTGGAGGCGTCGCTGCTGCTCGCCGACGCCGACGGGGAACGCGAGGTCCCGCTCGCGGAGTACTTCACCGGCTACCGGCAGAGCGTGCGCCGGCCCGGCGAGCTGATCCGCGCGGTGCGTATCCCGCTGCCGCTGTCGCCGGTCACGGCCTTCCACAAGATCGCCAAGCGGCGCTTCGACGACATCTCCAGCGTGGCCGTCGCCTTCGCGCTCGACATCGAGGACGGCATCGTCCGCACGGCACGCATCGGCCTGGGCGGCGTGGCCGCCACCCCGATCCGCGCGCTCACCACCGAGGCGGCCCTGGAGGGCAAGCCGTGGGCGCCGGAGACTGTCGAGACCGCGGCCCGGGTACTCCGGGGAGAGGGCACGCCGATGGACGACCACCGCGCCAGCTCCCTCTACCGCTCCGCGATGCTCGGCCAGAGCCTGCTGAAGCTGTACGCGCAAACCACCGAGGCGGTGTCGTCATGAGTCATCTGTCCGAGCGGCCCGAGAAGCCCGTCGTCGGCGTGCCGATGCCGCACGAGAGCGCCGCCCTGCACGTCACCGGGACCGCGCTCTACACCGACGACCTGGTGTACCGCACCAAGGACGTCCTGCACGCCTACCCCGTCCAGGTCATGAAGGCCCACGGCCGGATCACCGCGCTGCGCACCGAGCCCGCGCTCGCCGTGCCCGGTGTGGTGCGCGTGCTGACCGGCGCCGACGTGCCCGGCGTCAACGACGCCGGCATGAAGCACGACGAGCCGCTCTTCCCCGACGAGGTCATGTTCCACGGCCACGCCGTCGCCTGGGTGCTCGGCGAGACCCTGGAGGCGGCCCGGCTCGGCGCGGCGGCCGTCGAGGTCGAGCTGGAGGAGCTGCCCTCCCTGGTCACGCTCCAGGACGCGATGGCGGCGGACAGCTACCACGGCGCCCGGCCCGTGATGGAGACCGGTGACATCGACGCCGGCTTCGCCGAGTCCGCGCACGTGTTCACCGGCGAGTTCCAGTTCGCCGGCCAGGAGCACTTCTACCTGGAGACGCACGCCGCGCTCGCCCAGGTCGACGAGAACGGGCAGGTGTTCATCCAGAGCAGCACCCAGCACCCCTCGGAGACCCAGGAGATCGTCTCCCACGTGCTCGGCGTGCCCGCCCACGAGGTGACCGTGCAGTGCCTGCGGATGGGCGGCGGCTTCGGCGGCAAGGAGATGCAGCCGCACGGGTTCGCGGCCGTCGCCGCGCTCGGCGCCAAGCTGACGGGCCGCCCGGTCCGCTTCCGGCTCAACCGGACCCAGGACCTGACCATGTCCGGCAAGCGGCACGGCTTCCACGCCCGGTGGAAGATCGGCTTCGACCCGGACGGCCGTATCCAGGCCCTGGACGCCACCCTCGTCGCGGACGGCGGCTGGTCCCTGGACCTGTCCGAGCCGGTGCTGGCCCGCGCCCTGTGCCACATCGACAACACCTACTGGATCCCCAACGCGCGCGTCGCCGGCCGGATCGCCAAGACCCACACGGTCTCCAACACCGCCTTCCGCGGCTTCGGCGGACCGCAGGGCATGCTGGTGATCGAGGACATCCTCGGCCGCTGCGCGCCGAAGCTGGGCCTGGACCCGATGGAGCTGCGGGAGCGCAACTTCTACCGGCCGGGCCAGGGCCAGACGACGCCGTACGGCCAGCCGGTCACCCAGGCCGAGCGGATCTCCACGGTCTGGCAGCAGGTCAAGGACGGCGCCCGCATCGCCGACCGCACGCGGGAGATCGCCGCCTTCAACGCCGCGCACCCGCACACCAAGCGGGCGCTCGCGCTCACCGGCATCAAGTTCGGCATCTCCTTCAACCTCACCGCCTTCAACCAGGGCGGCGCGCTGGTGCTGATCTACAAGGACGGCTCCATCCTGATCAACCACGGCGGCACCGAGATGGGCCAGGGCCTGCACACCAAGATGATGCAGGTGGCCGCGACCACGCTGGGCATCCCGCTGCACAAGGTCCGCCTCGCCCCGACGCGCACCGACAAGGTGCCCAACACCTCGGCCACCGCGGCGAGTTCGGGTGCCGACCTGAACGGCGGGGCGATCAAGAACGCCTGCGAGCAGCTGCGCGAGCGGCTGCTCCAGGTGGCCGCGACCCAGCTCGGCGCCAACCCCTCGGACGTGCGCATCGTCGAGGGCGTCGCGCGCGCCCTCGGCAGCGACAGGGAACTGGCCTGGGACGACCTGGTGCGCACCGCGTACTTCCAGCGGGTCCAGCTCTCGGCGGCCGGTTTCTACCGCACCGAGGGCCTGCACTGGGACGCGAAGACCTTCCGCGGCTCGCCGTTCAAGTACTTCGCCCACGGCGCCGCCGCCACCGAGGTGGAGGTCGACGGCTTCACCGGCGCCTACCGCATCCGGCGCGCCGACATCGTGCACGACGTCGGCGACAGCCTCTCCCCGTTGATCGACATCGGCCAGGTCGAGGGCGGCTTCGTGCAGGGCGCGGGCTGGCTGACCCTGGAGGACCTGCGCTGGGACGTCAGCGACGGACCGAACCGGGGCCGGCTGCTGACCCAGGCCGCGAGCACGTACAAGCTGCCGAGCTTCTCGGAGATGCCCGAGGAGTTCAACGTCACGCTGCTGGAGAACGCCACCGAGGAGGGCGCGGTCTACGGCTCCAAGGCGGTGGGCGAGCCTCCGCTGATGCTGGCGTTCTCGGTGCGTGAGGCGCTGCGGCAGGCCGCCGCCGCGTTCGGGCCGAGCGGGGTCAGTGTCGAGCTGGCCTCGCCCGCGACGCCGGAGGCGGTGTACTGGGCGATCGAGGCGGCCCGCCGGGGCGGTGCCTCCGGCGGCGGCCGGACCGTCGACGGGGCGCACGTCGACGGAGCGCACGTCGACGGGGCCCACGTGAGCGGGGTGCGGGTCGACGGCGCGGTCCGCACCGACGCCACGGCGCTGAGCGGTGCCTGACATGACCTGGGTCGGCGCGGTCGCGCGGCTGCGAGCACGCCGGGAGCCCGGCGTGCTGGTGACCGTCGCGACCGTGCGCGGCCACGCCCCGCGCGACGCCGGCGCGAAGCTCGTCGTGGGGCGGACCGAGACGTGGGGCTCGATCGGGGGCGGCAACGTCGAGGCCGTCGCCATCGACCGGGCCCGCGAGATGATCGCCGCGTCCAAGCCGGAGCCGGAGCTGATCGACTTCGCCCTGAACGACAAGGTGACCAGCCAGCACGGCGTGCAGTGCTGCGGCGGCACGGTCTCCGTACTGCTCGAACCGCTGCCGGTGGTGCGGGCGGTGGCGATCTTCGGCGTCGGTCACGTCGGTCTGGAACTGGCGCGCATCCTGGCCCGTCACGACCTCGACCTGCACCTGATCGACTCCCGGGCCGAACTCCTCGTCCCGGAGCGCCTCGGCGTGCTGGCGGACGCGGTGGCGCAGGTGCACACCCACCACACACCGCTGCTGCCCGAGGAGGTGCTGGCGACGCTGCCACCCGGCACCCACGTCCTGATCATGACCCACGACCACGCCGAGGACGCCGCCCTGTGCGACGCCGCTCTGCGGACGTCCCATCTCGGGAGCATCGGGCTGATCGGGTCGTCGGCCAAGTGGGCGCGGTTCCGCAAGCTCCTGTCCACCGAGGGCGGCCACGACGAGGCCGTCATCGACCGGATCAAGACCCCGATCGGACTGGCCGACATCACCGGCAAGGAACCGGCGACCATCGCCGTGAGCGTCGCCGCGGATCTGCTGCGCGCCTTCGAGAGCGAGGGTGACTGACTCCTCCGGCCCGGACCGACGGGGTGCCCCGCACGTAACGTGTGCGGGGCACCCGCATCCCCGGTCGCGGGAGCGCTCCCACGACGCGGGCGCGCTGCCTGCTTCCCGCTTCGATGCGGGGGGGGGAGGGGCCGGCAGGGCTCAGCGGCCGACGGCGCAGGCGTCACCGTTCAGCGTGAACCGGCGCGGCGGCGAGGTGTCGCCGGTGTGCTGGGCGAGATAGCCGAGGGTCACGCTCGCGCCGGGCGCGATGGTGCCGTTGTGCGAGGCGTTGACCGCCGTGATCGTGTTGCTCAACTGGGTGAGGTCCGTGTTCCAGTCGGAGACGACGGTCTGCCCGAGCGACAGCGGGAACTTCAGCGTCCAGCCGTTCACCGGAGTGGTGCCGGTGTTGGTGACGGTGAGGTCGACGGTCGTCCCGGTGCCCCAGGACCGCACGGTGCGGTCGACGCGGCAGGTGGGTTCCTCCCGCTCGAACGACACCCGGTGCAGCCCGCCCGGCAGGTCGTTCACCACGTAGAACTCACCCTCGGCCGTGGTGCCGATCGACGTCACCTGCGTGGGCATCTCGCCGATCTCGGCCTGCTCGTAGCCGCCCTTGCCGTCGGGGCGCAGCGCCCAGACCGTGGACGAGCAGTAGTCGGTGGCGATGTACGTGCCGCCGACCAGGTCCGCGTAGGCGCGGCCCCGGTAGACGTGGCCGCCGATCACCGAGCAGCCGCCGGTGTACGGCGAGTAGGTGAAGACCGGCTTCGTGTACTCCTCGCCGGGCGGGCAGTGGCCGCCCTCGAACTTCTCCAGGCCCTCGTAGCAGGACCAGCCGAGGTTCAGTCCGCCCCGTCCGCGCGGGAGATGGTCGATCTCCTCCCAGCGGCCCTGTCCCACGTCGCCGATCCACATCGAGCCGTCGGCGCTGTCGAAGGAGAACCGCCACGGGTTGCGCAGCCCGTACAGCCAGATCTCCGGGCGCGCGCCGGGGGTGCCGGCGAAGGGGTTGTCCGCGGGGACGCAGTACGCGAGCGCGCCGCAGGTGCGGCTGACGTCGACGCGCACGATCTTGCCCAGCAGGGTGTCCAGGCGCTGCCCGGCGCGCAGCGGGTCGGCGGAGCCGCCGCCGTCGCCGATGCTCCAGTACAGGTGGCCGTCGGGGCCGAAGGCGAGCTGACCGCCGTTGTGATTGTTGTACTCGGCGTGCTCCTGCGAGAGCAGGACCTCCAGCCGGGACTCGTCGAGCCGGTAGCGGGCGAGGGTGACCGCGCCGTCGGGCAGTGCCGTGTACGCCAGGTACACGTCCTGGCTGTCCGCGAAGTCGGGCGGCAGCGCGATGCCGAGCAGGCCGCGCTCGTTGCCCGACTCGTCGATGGCGGAGGTGATGTCGATCAGCGGGGTGCGGGCGAGACCGGTGTCCGGGTGGTAGACGCGGACGGTGCCGGGTTTCTCGGTGATGAACAGACGGCCGGTGCCGTCGTCGGGGGCGGCCAGGGCGGTGGGGCGCCGCAGCCCGTAGGCGACCTGGGTGGTGGTGGCGTGCAGCGACGGCAGGGGCACCGTCGACGCGGGGTTCGCGCTGCCCTCCCGGGTTCCGGTCTCCGCCCCGGTGCCGGCGGCGGCCACCGTACGGGGCTGGGCGGCGGCGGGCAGCGGGGCGAGCACGGACAACAGGAGGGCGAGCAGCAGAAGGCCGGTCCAGCGGCTTCGTGACATAGGGGCTCCAGGAGCGAGAACGCGTGCAGGGCGGTGGCGCTTCCTTGGGAACACAGCGCGATCGGGCCGCGCGCCTCCGGCCTTTTCGGTGCCGGTCACGAGCGGCCTCGGGCGGAGGGACGCGGTGCGGGATCCGGCCGGGGCGAACCGGCCGGAACCGAGCAGACGGCCCCCACCTTGCGATGCGCTGTCCGCGACGGTAGCGGCTCTCCCCTGCGTCACACCAGGTCCGTACCGCGACTTCCGGCCGTCCGGCCGCGCTCACCCCACGGCCGGTCGCGCCCTCACGTCCGGCCCCGCTCACCCCCCGGCCGGTCGCGCGGCACGGTGCCGCGGCCGCGGCGAGGGCTGGACCGAACACCGCGCAGGGGCAACGGAGTTGCCGGTCAGCCGGTCAGCCGGTCAGCCGGCCAGGGGCCGCCACCGGTCCTCCCGTCCGCCTTCCGCCGCGGGGCCGAGGCCGCTGCGCCACACCAGCGTCCCACCGATCAGACCGGGCGTGTCCCGGGTGGCCAGAGCCGGGGACGCGAGCATGTCGGCCGCCTCTTCCAGATAGGTGACCAGCGTGTCGAGTTCCTCGTCGGGGGACTCGCCGTAGCGGGACCAGCGGCCCAAGTAGCCGGTCGCGGCGTCCAGGTACAGCCCCGACGTGGTGTCGGCCGGGCCGCGGGCGATCACCGGGATCCAGGTCGCCTGCCACACCGGGGTCCGCTCGTCCCCGGGCCGGCCGGCGCCGCGGGCGTCCTCCCGGGCCCGCGCCGCCATCCACCGCCGGTGGACGGCGGCCACCGCGTCCAGGGGCATCAGCACCCGGTTCCCCGGCAGACAGCCCCAGCCGCCGGACCCGTCGTCGCCCGCCGTCAGCTGCCACAGGACGCGCAGTTCGAGGGGTATCGCGACGCCCAGACCGGCCTCCAGGGCGGCGAGGGCGGTGGCGCTCGCGCCGGGGCGGAGCGCGGCGTAGGAGTCGGGGGCGTCGCGCCGCAACCGGCCGGTGAAGCGCTGCCAGGCATCGGCGACCTGCCGTACGGTCACCGCGTCGGCGGCGGGATCGGCGCGCCGCGCCCGCTCGCCGCGCGCATCCTCGCCGGAGCCCTCCTCGCCCCCGGAGGACTCGCCGGGTGCCTGGGCGGAGGGGCGGGCGGAGACCGCTGTCAGGAAGCGGATCTCGATGCGGTCCGGCTCGCGGATGTAGCCGACGTTCAGGTCGGGGCAGTCGTCGAACATGTCGCCGTCGACCGTGACGGTGAGGATGCCCGGCAGCCCCGAGGGCCGCCCCAGGCCGGGATCGTCGGCCAGCCGGCCCGCCAGGGCCTTCAGCGCGTAGGGGGCGTCGGCCCCCAGGCGGGCGGCGATGTCGTGCACGTCGGGCTGGATGTCGACTTTCACGGCCTGAGGCTCCTCGCTGTCGGCGGCAGGGCACGCGATGCCCTCACACGGTAGGCCGCGTTCGCTCGCCGGCGACCGGCGACCGGCGACCGGCGACCGGCGACCGGCGACCGGCGACCGGCGACCGGCGACCGGCGCACCCGTGCGAGGGCCGGCGACGTCACATCTCGCGGGGCTGTCCTGTCATCACCGTGTACAGGCCGTTGACAGCGACTGCGACACGACGAAACGGGGATGCCGTGACCATTCAGTACGGGCCGGAGGACGGCCCGCTCGATCCGGGCCTGGACGCGCTGGTGGGGGAGCGACGTCGGCTGCTCAACCTCGCCTACCGGCTGCTGGGTTCGCTGTCGGAGGCGGAGGACGTCGTCCAGGAGACGTACGTCCGCTGGTACGCCATGTCACGGCAGCGGCAGGAGGCGGTCGAGTCGGTCGGCGGCTGGCTGACCACGGTCGCCACGCGGATCTGCCTGAACCTGCTCGGCTCGGCGCGGGCCCGGCGGGAGCAGTACGTGGGGCAGTGGATCCCCGAGCCGCTGCCGGGGCCCGCCGAGCGGTTCGGCGCGGTGGCGGACGATCCGGCGGACCGCGTCACCCTGGACGAGTCGGTGAACATGGCCTTCATGGTCGTGCTGGAGTCCATGACACCGGCCGAGCGGGTCGTGTTCGTCCTGCACGACGTCTTCCGCTACGCGTTCGCCGAGGTCGCGGAGATCGTCGGCCGCAGCCCGGCCGCGTGCCGTCAGCTGGCCTCCTCGGCCCGCCGGCGCGTGCGCGAGGCGCGGCCGGTGTCCCGGCCGGTGCCGGCCGGCCAGGCCGCCGACGTCGTCAGGAACTTCAAGCGGGCCTGGGAGGCCAAGGACATCGGCGCCCTCATCGGCCTTCTCGACCCGGCCGTGACGACGGTCGGTGACGGAGGCCGCCACGTCAGCGCCCTGCCGCACCCCGTCGTGGGCGGTGAGCGGGTGGCGCACTTCCTGATCGAACTGCGGCGCAGGGTGGGTGACATGACGCTGCTGGAGCGGACCGTCAACGGCCGGCCCGGACTGATCCTCCAGCAGGCGGGCGTCACGCGGGTGGTGTACGCGTTCGATGTCGCCGGCGACCGCATCACGCACATCTGGGGCGTGATGAATCCGGAGAAGCTCCGGCCCTGGACCGCCTGACCCGAGGTTTCGTCCGGCTCGCGGACGTGCCCGGCCGGCGGGACGCGCCGTAGGGCGTCGTCCCGCCGGCCGGGCGGGATGGGATACGGGCCGGGCGGGATGGGATACGGGCCGGGCGGGACCGGATACGGTCCGGATACGGGCCGGGCGGTCAGCCGTCCTTGCCCATGGCCTTGCGTACGACGTCACGGGTGCGGTCGACGAGGGCCGCGACCGGGCCCACGGCGAGGTTCTTGGCCGCCGACTCGGTGCCCGGGTGCGGGTGGGTCGGGGCCGTCGCCTCGGCGGCGCGCAGGGCGGAGGCCATGGCGGCCAGCTGGGACTTGTCGGCGTGGCGGCGGACGTGGTTGAACTCGTAGCGTTCCTCGGCGCGCGCGTGTGCCATCACGTCCAGGCGCAGCGCCTGCAATCGGGGCAGGAACTCCGGGGCGTCCGGGTCCATGTCGTCCAACTGGGCCAGGGTCTCCTTGGCCTCCCGCTCCTCGGTGAGGCGATCGGCGACGATCTTCTCCCCGTCCGGGACGGATTTGCGGGTGAAGGGCCGGATCACCTCCTCCTCGGCCGTCTCGTGCACGGCGAGCAGCCGGACCAACCGGCGGAAGGCCGCCTGGCGTTCGTCACCCGTGGCCTGCTCGACCTCGTCGAAAAGGGTGCGGATGTCGCCGTGCTGGCGCATCAGCAGGGCGACGACGTCGGCGTCGGACGCGGCGATGCCGGCCATGTCAGCTCCTCTCCCGGGACGCGGCGTCGGGGTGCGGGCCCTCGGTCTCCAGCCGGTACTCGCCGCCGAGCAGTTCCCGGTGCTGGGCCATCACCTGCTCGCTGGGCGGTTCCTCACCGCCGTGGATCTGCTGCTGGAGCCGCTCGAACCGCTCGTGCGCCTCCCGGACGTAACCGCTGCCGAGGGTGGTCAGGTCCATCTGGGTCTCCAGCAGGCCCCGGACGAACTGCTTGTTCTCCTCGAAGGTCAGCACGTTCGGCAGTTCCGGTGCCAGGATCTCCTGCGGTTCGCGGCCGTCGTGGCGGCGCATGAGGTCGCAGGCGATGCGCAGGTGCTCCAGCTCCATGTTGAGGTGCAGCTCCCAGATCGCCTTCACCCGCGGATCCGACTCCTGCTCCATGAACGAGTGGTAGAGGTAGCACTCGTTGTACTCGTGGTTGACCAGCTGCTCCCACCACGTCTCGCCCGGGTCGACCAGCGACTCGTAGTGCGTGACGTGCTCCTCCTCGATCAGCCCGATCTCCTGGTACAGCTGGCGCGCGATGGGCTCCATGTACTGGGGGCCGACGTTCATGTAGAAGTTCATGGTCTGCTGCTCCGCCGACATGATCGTCAGCGCGTGCAGCTTCGACAGCGGGTTCGTGGTCGTGCGGTCGTAGGGGTCGCGCACGTTGTCGGCCGGGTGGCGGTGGTGGAACTTGGTCGGGCGGCCCGGCATGACCTCGGTCAGCCCGTCGACGATCGACTCCGCCTTGCGGTGCTCGATCATCTCGTAGAGGTTGGCGTACCGGTACAGGTGGTCGAAGTCCTCCAGCACACCGAACTCGTACGCCTGCCGCAGGTACGGGTCGGGTTCGTGGCGGGCGACCCAGCCGGTGAGGTCGACGGCCACCTGCTCGTAGGCGATGGTCGTCTCCAGCACCGAGGCGAGGCCGGGCAGCAGCCAGTTGACCGCCTTCTGCTGCTGGGCCTCGATGTACCGGACCTCGGCCAGCTGCCGCTTGACGTCCGGGTCGACGGTGTTGCGCGCGAGGTGGTGGCTGAAGAGGATCGCCTCGACCTCGATGCCGTTCATCGTGATGATCCGGCAGCGCGTGTACGGGTCGCCGCGGTCCGGATCGATGGGCTCCACGTTCAGTTCCCGCCAGTTGCGCAGCTGGCGGTCGAGGGGGATGCCTTGGTGTTCGAGAGGGTTGAAGCCCATGGGGTCTCCTTGGCCGACGGCCGGTCTGTGGGCGGGCCGCCGACGAGTACCCGTCCTTCGCCGCGCCGAAAACGAGCCGGGCCCGAGTTGGCCCGAACGGCCCGCCCGGCGTGCGCGCACCCGGCGGGCGTGTCAGCGTGGAGGTCGTGGAGCGTCGTCGGACGCGCATGACCGCGTGACCGGCCGGGGGAATGACGCCCGTGCCGCCGGCAGGCCGCCCTCCTCGTCGCCGCCGGCCGCACTCAGCCGCAGCAGCCCGCCGCCGGCCGCACTCAGCCGTAGCAGCCGGCCGCCGTCAGCCGGTGCCCCGCCCGCTGGGCAGTGGTCCCACGTCGGAGCGGCGGCCGGGAGCGCGGCGCGCGTGACGCTGACCGGGGCCCAGCCCGTCGCGGGCGGCCAGGGCGTCCGCCACGGCTCCCGTCACGAACGCGTAGACCGCCTTGTGCAGCAGGTCCACCACGAGTTCCCCGCGCGGCCAGGTTTCGGGCGGCGCGCCGACACCGGTGGCGTTCTCGAGGATCTGGTCGTTGGTCAGCCGTACGACCGTGAACTGCGCCGACGCCCAGGGGCCGCGCAGACCGGCCTGCGCCATGACCGAGCGCACCACACCGAGCAGGGCGCCCTGGCCCGCGTGCATCGCCCAGTTGAGCGCTACGGGTTGCCGGCCCGGGCGCTCGCGCAGGCCGGCCAGGCGCTCCAGGGTGCGGGCGGGCACGTGCGAGTCGGGCCGCCCGGTCAGCCGCTGCTCCGCCTTCTCGCCCAGCGTCATCGCCAGCACACCGGCCGTGCCGGCGATCAGGCCCTGCCATGCCGCTCGCTTCATCATGCCGCGCCGAGTACCCCGGCGGGCGGGCCGCGCACCGCCGGTGCCGGGCAGGCCGCCGGACCAGGCATGCCGCTGCCGGTGCCGGGCACGCCGACGGTGCCGGGCGTTCCCGCCCGGCACCGTCCGGGGCCGTGCGCCGCTCAGGCACGGCCCGCCCGTGGGGTCAGCCGAGCCGCGCGTGCTCCCGGCCGGCCGGACCGTGCTGCCTCGCGTCCTGCTCCCCGGCGTGCTCGCGGGCGGCCTTGCGGCCCGGCAGGACGGCCAGGACGATCAGGGCGCCGGCGGCCATGATGACGCCGCCGACGAGGCTGGTGTGCGCGACGCCGTGGGCGAAGGCCTCGTGGACCGCGTCCACCAGGGCCTGGGCCTGGCCGGGGCCGCCGGCCGGGCTCTGCGCGATCTGCTCGGCGACCGCGAGACCGCCGCCCACCGACTCCCGCGCGGCGTCCAGGGCGTCCTGCGGCAGCCGGCCGCCCACCAGGTCGGTGAGCTCGTCCTGGTAGGCCGTGCCCAGCAGGGAGCCGAGGACGGCGATGCCGAGGGAGCCGCCGAGCTCCAGGGAGGTGTCGTTGGCGCCGCCGCCGACGCCCAGTTCCGACTCGGGGAAGGAGCCCATGATCGTGTCGGTGGCCGGGGACACGCTCAGTCCGATCGCGAAGCCGAGCAGCAGCAGCGACGGCAGGAAGTCGTTGTACGCCGAGCCCTGGTCGACCAGGGTCAGCAGCAGCACGCCGGCGGTGCCCAGCAGCATCCCGGGCACGATCGTGGCCTTCACGCCGAGCCGGGGCGTCAGCTGCCCGGTGACGGCGGCTCCGGCGAACACCGCGCCGGCCAGCGGGAGCAGCCGGACTCCGGTCTCCAGGGCGTCGTAGCCGAGGACGAACTGAAGGTACTGGGTGGCGTAGTAGATCGCGCCGAAGGTGCCGAAGAAGAAGAACAGCACGGCGAGCATCGAGCCGCTGAAGGCCCGCTCGCCGAACTTGCGGACGTCCAGCATGGGCTGCGGGTGCCGCAGCTCCCACAGCGCGAAGGCGACGAAGCCGGCGCCGGCGACGACGGCCGCGGCGACCGGGCCGGTGCCCCAGCCGAAGTGCGGGCCCTCGATGATCGCGTAGACCAGGGAGCCGACGGAGACGATCGACAGCAGGCCGCCGACGTAGTCGATCCGCCCCATGCCCTCCGCCTTCGACGGCGGCACCAGCGCGAACGCGCCGACGACGGCGAGGACCGCGATGGGCACGTTGATCAGGAAGGTCGAGCCCCAGGTGTGGTCCTCCAGCAGCCGTCCGGCGACGACGGGGCCGACGGCGATGGCGAGGCCGGAGGTGGCGGTCCAGGCGGTGATGGCGCGCGCCCGCTCGTGCCGGGGGAACATGGCCACCAGCAGCGAGAGCGTGGCCGGCATGACCACCGCGGCACCCACACCCATGATCGCGCGGGCGGCGATGACCAGGCCGGTCTCGTCGACCAGGCTGCCCAGCACGGAACCGCCGGCGAAGACCACCAGTCCGGCTGTCAGGGCGCCGCGACGGCTGTACTTGTCGCCGATCGCGCCCAGCACCAGCATCAGCGCGGCGTACGGCACGGTGTAACCGTCGATCACCCATTGCAGGTCACTGCTGCTCAGCCGCAGGTCACGGGTCATGTCCGGGGCGGCGACGATCAGGGACGTGTTGGCCATGACCACGATCAGCAGGCTCAGACACAGCACGAGCAGCGCCCACCAGCGCCGCGGGTACGGCCCGGTCGTCTTCCCGGCGGGTGTGTGCGCGAGGAACGGCATCGAAAGGCTCCTGGGAGAGGGGACGGCGGTTCACTTATTTGCCCATCCATGTGCAGGTTAGTTTGTTGCCCGCTCGTGTGCAAAAAAGGGCGGTGGTGACCTGCGGCACGCGTGCCAGAATGGGCGCGCGTCCCATCTGTCCGCCGCGCCGCCCGACCGAGGTTGTCCGTGACCAAGCCCGTTGCCCGCGTACCGCAGCGACGCAACGCGCGCTCCAACCGGGCGCGCATCCTCGCGACCGCCCGCCATGAGCTGGGCCGCAACCCGGACATCACCCTGGAGGAGCTGGCGCGCGCCGCCGGTGTCGTACGGCGCACCCTCTTCGGGCACTTCCCCGGGCGGGCCGCGCTGCTGGAGGCGCTGGCCGAGGAGGCGTCCGAGGCGCTGCGGGACGCGGTGGCGGTCGGCGTGCGGCCGGCGGGGCCCGCCGACCGGGCGCTCGCGTACTTCACGCTGTCGATGTGGCCCGTGGGCGACCGCTACCGGATGCTGCTGGCGCTGGCCCAGCGCGATCTGGGCGCGGAACGCGTCGCCGAGGTGCTCAAGCCCGCACGGGACGAGGTCACGGCCATCCTGGAGCGCGGCCGCGCGGAGGGCGCCTTCCCCGCCCATCTGCCGTCCGCGGTGCTGAGCGCGGGCCTGGAGGCGATGACGGTCGCCCTGCTGGAGCAGGTCAACGCCGGGGCGCTGGAGGACGACGGCACCCGGGCCGCCGTGGCCCTGCTCATCGCGGCCGGCGTGCCCGAGCGGCGGGCGCGCGCCGCGGTGCAGGAGGCCGTCGCGATGATCGCCGCGGAGCCGGCGCCCGACGTGGAGGCATGACGGACGGCCCGGCCCGCCGGGGAGGCATGACGGACGGCCCGGCCCGTCGGGGAGCGGCGGGCCGGGCCGTCGGGGTGCTCAGCGCAGGTCGAACCGGTCGAGGTTCATCACCTTGTCCCACGCGGCCACGAAGTCACGGACGAACTTCTCCGCCGCGTCCTGCGCCGCGTAGACCTCCGACACCGCCCGCAGCTGGGAGTGCGCGCCGAAGACGAGGTCGACGGCGGTCGCGGTCCACCTGGTCTCGCCCGTGGCGCGGTCCCGGCCCTCGTACACGTTCTCGTCCGACCGCGACACGGTCCACTCCGTGGCCATGTCGAGCAGGTTGACGAAGAAGTCGTTCGTCAGGGCCTCCGGCCGGTCCGTGAGGACACCGTGGGAGGTCCGGCCGAAGTTCGTGTTCAGCGCCCGCATACCGCCCACGAGGACCGTCATCTCGGGGGCCGTCAGGGTCAGCATGTTGGCGCGGTCCAGCAGCAGGGTCTCCGGCGACAGCTTCTCGCCCCGCCGCAGATAGTTGCGGAACCCGTCCGCCTTCGGTTCGAGCACGGCGAACGTGTCCGTGTCGGTCTGCTCCTGCGAGGCGTCGGTACGCCCCGGCGCGAACGGGACGGTGATGTCGTACCCCGCGTTGCGCGCCGCCTGCTCGACGGCCGCGCAGCCGCCGAGGACGATCAGATCGGCGAGGGAGATCCTCTTCCCGCCGGTCTGGGCGGCGTCGAAGTCCCGCCGGATCCGCTCCAGCGCCTCCAGCGTCTGCCGCACCTCGGGCGAGTCGTTGATCTCCCAGTCCTTCTGCGGCGCCAGCCGGATCCGCGCCCCGTTGGCGCCGCCGCGCTTGTCGGTGCCGCGGAAGCTCGCCGCCGCCGCCCACGCGGTGGTGGCCAGCTGGGAGACGGACAGCCCCGAGGAGAGAATCCTGGCCTTGAGGTCGGCGATGTCCGCGTCCGCGACCAGCTCGTGATCGACCGGCGGCACGGGGTCCTGCCACAGCTGCGGCTCGGGCACCCACGGGCCGAGGTACCGCGAGACGGGGCCCATGTCCCGGTGCAGCAGCTTGTACCAGGCCTTGGCGAACGCGTCCGCGAGCTGGTCCGGGTTCTCGTGGAAGCGCTTGGCGATCGGCCCGTAGACGGGGTCCACCTTCAGCGCCAGGTCCGTCGTCAGCATCATCGGAGCGTGCCGTTTGGCCGGATCGTGGGCGTCCGGCACCGTGTCGCTCGCCGCGGGGTCCGTGGGCTTCCACTGCTTGGCGCCGGCGGGGCTCGTCGTCAGCTCCCAGTCGTACCCGAACAGGTTCTCCAGGTAGCCGTTGTCCCACTGGGTCGGCTGCGTGGTCCACGCCCCCTCCAGCCCGCTGGTGAGGGCGTCCGGGCCCTTGCCGCTGCCGTACGTGTTCCGCCAGCCCAGCCCCTGCTGCTCGATCGGGGCGGCCTCGGGCTCCGGGCCGATGTACGACGGGTCGACCGCGCCGTGGCACTTGCCGAACGTGTGACCGCCGACGATGAGCGCCACCGTCTCCTCGTCGTTCATCGCCATCCGCCCGAACGTCTCGCGAATGTCGCGCGCGGCGGCCAGCGGGTCCGGGTTTCCGTTGGGGCCCTCGGGATTGACGTAGATCAGGCCCATCTGCACGGCGGCGAAAGGACCGGTGAGTTCCCGGTCGCCGCTGTATCGCTCGTCGCCGAGCCAGGTGTCCTCCGGACCCCAGAAAATCTCCTCCGGTTCCCAGATGTCCTCACGCCCGAAACCGAATCCGAAGGTCTTGAATCCCATGGATTCCATGGCGCAGTTCCCGGCGAACACCAGAAGGTCGGCCCAGGAGATTTTCCGCCCGTACTTCTGCTTCACCGGCCAGAGCAGCCGGCGCGCCTTGTCGAGGCTCGCGTTGTCCGGCCAGCTGTTGAGCGGCGCGAAACGCTGAGCGCCGCTGCCGCCACCGCCGCGGCCGTCGGCGATGCGGTACGTGCCCGCCGCGTGCCAGCTCATCCGGATGAAGAGCGGGCCGTAGTGGCCGTAGTCGGCGGGCCACCACTCCTGGGAGTTCGTCATCACCTCGAAGACGTCCCGCTTCAGGGCCTCGACGTCGAGAGCGGCGAATTCCCTGGCGTAGTCGTAGTCCTCGTCCATCGGATTCGCGCTGGGCGAGTGCTGGTGGAGAACCTGGAGATCCAGCTGATTCGGCCACCAGTCCCGATTCGTCCTGGGCCGAGTCGGGGCGGGGGTCGGAGAGGTGATCGCTGGGTTCTCGCTTTCGCTGCCGGACATGCCCGTCCTTCTTCCTGTCTCGGTTTTCCTGCTGCTGGCTGCCGGGTCGGCGTCCGTATGGTCGCGCACCGCGGACCGCGTCGCTACGAAACACGCAGGGCGGACCCGTATGACAAACGGGCGAGAAAAAGAGAGGCCATTTGCGGACCGCTGAAGGGAAACGGTACGGGGGTGGGCCGGCCGCTTCGCGCGGAGGCGAGGCGGCCGGCCCTCCGCCGAACCCGATCAGCCGATCAGCCGATCGTGACCACCCGCGCCCAGGCCGGCGGCGCGTCCGGGACGTAGTCCGGGTTCCGCTCGCTCACCGCGCGGGCGGGGCGCGGGAAGAGGCCGACGACGGTACGGCACGGCGGCTGCGCGGACGGCCACGGCGTCTGACCGTCCGTCAGGGCCACGATCACGTCCGGGCGGGGCCGGGAGCGCAGTGCCCGGGCGAAACCGGAGCGCAGATCCGTTCCCCCGCCGCCGATCAGCTCGATGTTCTCGGCCCGGCACAGCGGGACGGCGATCCCGGCCGCCGCGTCGCAGGAGATCACCGAGACCAGGTCGCGCCGCCCGCCCACCGCCCGCGAGATCGCCGCCACCTCCAGCAGCGCGCTGCCCAGCTCCGCGTCGCTCACCGAGCCGGACGTGTCGATCACGACGCACACCCGCGGCGGCGTACGGCGCAGGCTCGGCAGCACCACCCCGGGCACGCTCGCCGAGCGCCGGGACGGACGCCGGTAGCTGTGGTTCTGGCCCACGCCCGGCGCGCCCGCCGCCGAGCGGACCGCGTCCCCCAGCAACTGCCGCCACGGCTGCGGCGGATGGAACGCCTCGTCCGCCCACCGCCGCCAGCCGTCCGGCGCGCTCCCCGGCCGGCCCTTGATCCCCTCCGCGACCCGGAAGCGGACCGCGTCCCGCTGCTGTCTGCTCAGCCCCTGCGCGCCGTCCGGACCCAGCTCCCACGGCCGCTCCTGCCCGTCGGCGCCGCTGCCGCAGTCCAGCCAGGCCGACTCCCCGGTCAGCCCCGACAGCGACGCCGTCCGCAGGTACTCCTCCATCAGCAGGCCCGTGGGCAGCCGCAGCAGCGACGGCAGCACCGCCCCGGTGGGGCACGGCAGACCCTCCCCGTAGATGTCGTCGTTGATCTCGAAGTCGGCGGCGATGTTCCGGCGCAGCCGCGCGCCCGGCCCGTGGTCCTCGTGTTCCCGCGCGTACCGCTCGCCGCGCCCGTGATGGTCCCTGAGCAGGTGGGAGACCTCGTGCACCCAGACGCCCGCCAGCTCCTCCACGGGGGTGCGCGCCACGAAGCCGGGGGAGACGTAGCAGCGCCAGTGCGCGTCCACCGCCATCGTCGGCACCGAGCGGTCCTCCACCACGTGCAGCGCGAAGAGCGCGGCGGCGAGGTAGGGGCGCACCTCGACCGCGTGCAGGCGGGCGGCCAGCAGCTTCTCCATGTCCAGGGGGAGACGTGGCTGGGGCGCCGGGTGGGGCACCGGGTGGGGGAGGGGGTGGGTCTGAGGGTGGGGTGGTGCGGGTGAGTGGGGGCGGGGTGGTGTGGGTGGCTCCGGGCGGGGTGGTGCGGGTGGTGTTGGGCGGTGCGGTGTAGGTGGCTCCGGGCGGGGGAGTGGTGGTCGCTTCGCTGCCGGTGCCGGTGCCGGTGCCGGTGCCGGTGCCGGTGCCGGGGCCGGGGTGGGAGTCGGGGCGGGGGTGGGACCCGGGGCGCGGTATGTGAGCGGGGTGGGGGTCGGTGGCGGGTGCGGGACCGGGTGCCGTGCTGGATGCGGCGCCGGACCGGGCCGCTCCGGCGTGTGATGCGGGGCGCCCGGCGCCTGGGTGTCCTCGTCGGCCGCCCCGCGTCGGGTGTGCGTGGCGGCGCCCGTCATCGGTGTGCCCCTGTCGTCCGCCCGGTGCCGGCCGTGCGCGTCGGCCCCCGTCATCGGCGCGTCCCCGTCGTCCGCCCGCTGCCGGCCGTCGCGGCGACGCGCTCGACCGAATGTTCCGCGCGCTGGGACAGGCCGATCACGGTGGCCAGCCGCTCCACCGCCTCGGGTACGACCCAGTCGTCGCGGCGCAGGGCGGCCAGGGCCTTCGCCGGGGCGACCAGCAGGTCCGGCGCCCCGGTCTCCAGGGCCCGGACGAGGACGGCCCAGGCCGCCTCCCAGCGCTCCCGCTCCGGCCGCGCCCCGACCGCGGCCACCACCGCCTCCAGCGCGGCCTGCCGCAGGTCACCCCGCGCCGGGAGTTCGGCGCGGGCGGGATCGGCCAGCAGCGACTCGGGGTCCGGCAGATCCATCCGGTCGATGTGGGCGAGCAGTTCGAGCCCCGGCCCGTCCCCGACCGCGCCCCGCACCAGCAGCGCCAGCACCTCGCGGGAGACGTCGGCCGCCGTGCCGAACGCCAGCAGCGTCAGCGCGGCCTCCCAGCTCCGCGGTGAGGGCCAGGCGGCGCCGCGCCGCGCCTCGGTGCTCGGCAGCCGGTGGATCAGTGTCGGCCGGGCCTCCAGGAACCCGCAGACCGCGCGCCGCGCGAAGGCCACCGCCTCCGCCAGCCGCTCCGGTGCGAGCCGGGGCAGCCGCGCCCGGGGCCAGACCCCGCCGAGCCCGCGCACCACCACCTCGCGGTCGTGCACCCAGTGCAGATGGACGAACCGGTTGGCGAGCGGCGGGCTCAGCTCCCACCCGTCGGCCGCCGAGGCACGCGGATTGGCGGCGGCCACGATCCGTACGCCCGGCGGCAATTGCAGCGTGCCGACCCTCCGCTCCAGTACGACCCGCAGCAGCGCGGCCTGGACGGCCGGAGTGGCGGTGGACAGCTCGTCCAGGAAGAGCAGCCCGCGCCCGGCCCGCACCAGCTCCACGGCCCACTGCGGCGGCGCCATCGGCACGCCCCGCACCGCGGGGTCGTCGCCCAGGACGGGCAGCCCGGAGAAGTCGGACGGCTCGTGGACGCTGGCGATCACAGTGGTGAGCGGCAGGTCGAGGGAGGCGGCGAGCTGGGTCAGCGCGGCGGTCTTGCCGATGCCCGGCTCGCCCCACAACAGCACCGGCAGGTCGGCCGCGACCGCCAGGGTGAGCGCCTCCAACTGCTCGTCGGGGCGCGGCTCGGTGGTGGTCGTGCGCAGCAGGGCGAGGAGGTCGTCGGCGAGGGCGAGTTGCGTGTCGGTCCCGGACGCGCGGGCGGCGGCGGGTACGGAGGCGGGCAGCAGCGTGCTGGAAGTCATGGGCATCACCTGGGGTGGGAGGGAGAGACGAGCGGAACAGGGCGTCCCGTACCGGAGGACAGAGAACAGAGGTCAGAGGACAAAGGGCGGAAAACGGGCGGCGGGCGGAGGACACGGGCGCACGGCGTCGCCGAACGTGCCGTACGGGCGCAGGACTTCCGCGGTGGTCGGTGGTCGGTGGTGGTCAGCAGGCCAGGCCGGTGCGGGGCCGGCCCCGGCCGGTGCGCTTGCGGCGCATCGAGGCGGGTGTACGACGGTCCAGCCGGGGTCGGTGATCCGTCGCCGTGTGCTCCCCGTCCGCGCGGCCACCGCCCGTACCCGCGGCGGGGTGCACGGCGACCAGCCCGGAGCGGAAGAGACCGTGCTCGACGCGGCGTGCCGCGGCCGCTTCGAGTTCCTGCCGCAGCGGCCCGTCGCGCAGCACCGCGGCGGGACCGAGCAGGCCCTCGACCACGGCCAGCGCGCCGGTGACATCCCCGTGGCGCAGCCGTTCCCGGACCGCGGGCAGTGCCTGCGGGCTGCGGTGCACGGAGTCGATCGCCCGCAGGCAGGGCAGTGCGGGGCCGCCGAGCGCCACGAGCAGTTCCTCGCGGCGCAGCTCGGCCGGGTCGTGGTCGACGGCCGTCAGCACGCCGTCGCGCAGCGCGATCCGGTGGACCTCGCCCCGGCAGTCCACCCGGTGCGGGTCGGCGGCCTCGACGGCCGGACCGGCCACGGGCGCGGAAGCGGGCACGGGCAGCGCCGCGGCGACGAGCGGATGCAGCCGTCCGGCCGTGACCAGCCCGGACCGCAGCAGCTCCAGATCCGGAAGGACCCGGGCGGCGGCCTCCGGCAGCAGCGGAAGCGCCGCGACCTCCTGCGGTGACAGGGCCGTCTCGCGCAGCGGCCGGAGCGTCGGGACGTGGCTGTCGTCGGGGGCGACGAGGGCGAAGGCGGCGCGCTCGCGCGCCCCGAGCCGCACCGCGAACGCCCCGCGGTGTCGTCCCTCGTCCCGCAGCAGCAGCTCCGCCTCCGCCGCCCACCGCGTCACCGCCCACGGCGAGCCGGGCGTGGTGAGCCCGTCGGTTACGTCCTGCACCGGCAGGGGCGGTGCACCGGACGATGCCTGCCGCGCACCGCACCGCCACCCCAGCTCGCCGCTGCGTCCGGCGTCCCACAGATGCCGGTGCAGGTCGAGGCGGAATCGCCGGTCTGGATGCGGGTGGGGATGGTGAGGAGGGTGGGGGTGCTGGGAATGGTGCGCGGGTGAGCCGGTCCCCGGGCCTTCCCACAGGGTCAGGGACATCCGCTGTCCGGCGTCCGCCCAGGCGGGCGGCGTACGCACCACCAGGTGCAGCGGCGTGGGGCCGGAAGCACGGTAGCGGGCCAGAGAGAGGGTGAGGCCGGGCCGGAGCCGCCCGTCGGGGGCGATCCGGGGCATGTGCCAGCGCAGCAGATCCGGCGCCAGTCGGCGCAGGTCCGCGCGGAGAAGGGTGGTGAGGTCGGTGCCGTGGCGGTGGCGCACGGCGCGCAGATCGAGATCGACGTCGATCCGGGCGGCGGCACAGGCCCCCGCCCAGTCACCGGCCGCACGCCGTGCGGTCGCGGTCTCGATCATGGATGGTGGCACGGCGTACTCACGCACGCGCTGCCACAGGTACAGGCGGGGCGGAATCCCGTTCGCGAAGTGAGAGGCCATCAGCACTCACCCGACGCGAACGATTCCCCCAATCCACACGAGGAGAAGGTCATCATCGCGCGTATCGTAACCGGCGCGATGATGACCTGTCAGTCACTTATACGACTCGTATGAGCGGACCCCGTCCCGCGCGGCTGCGGCCCGTCCGGTGGCCGCGTCAGCCGTTCCCGGCGTCCTCCGCCTTGGCGACCTGCTCCGCCAGCTCTTCCTTGTTCATCGTGGAGCGGCCCTCCACGCCCAGCTCCCGGGCCTTCTCGTACAGCTCGGCGCGCGTCTCGCCCTCCGTTCCGCCCCCACCGCCGCCGGCGCCGCCCGCGGCCTTCAGGGGCTGACCGGCCAGCGCCTTCGCCCGCCGGGTGGCGAACTCCCTGCCCAGTTCCCGCAGCCGCTCGGTGCCGACGGCCTCGCTGAGGGCGGGCAGGATCTCGTTCTCCTCTTCCTCCATGTGGTGTTCCACGGCATCGATCCACTCCTGGAGGGCCTGGTCGAACTCCTCGCTCTCCCAGTCCAGCTCCAGCAGGTGCTTGCCGAGGCTCTCGGCCTCGTGGTGCTCCTCGGCGGCGTGCTCGGCTCCCGCCTTCTCGCCGGCCTCACGGGCCACGGCCGGGTACACCCGGTCCTCCTCGGCCTCGCTGTGCGCCTCCAGCATGGCCACGGCCAGGGGGAGGGCCAGCGGCCGGGAACTCTTGTCCGTCTTCATCATCTCGAACAGGCGCTGCAGCTCGCGGTGGTCGGTGGTGACCAGGGTGATGAGGTCGTCGGCCATGGCGGGGATCCTCTTCCTCTCTCAGGCTTCTCGTCTTCTCCCGGAGGTGACTCCTGGACCCGCCGGGTTTCCGGGACGGGCGGGCTGATACATACATTCCGGCCACGTCACCGTTCACGCCACCCGTCACGTCACCGTTCACGCCGGCCGTCACCGCACCGGCGACGTCACCGGGCGCAGCCGGCGTCCAGCACTTCGATCACGTCCGGACGCGCGGTGTAGACGAGCCAGCACCACTCACCGAACGCGGCGCACATCCCCGGCAGCTGCGCGGCGGGGTCCTCGGCCACGGCCGTGATCAGCGCGATGATCTCCTGGTGCATGTCCTCCGGGACGTCGAACAGCACGTTCGCGGCCAGCTCGATCAGTTCGACTCTCATGACGCCCCCAGGGGAAAGCGATGATTGCGCCGCGTGCCCTCGGGTACCCGGCTCGGCCACCGCGTCACGTCTGCGCGGCCGGCGAGCGAACGGGGGTGCCGGTGGTGACCGGGACACCGCTGGAGGTGGCCGTGCTCGTAGGGCTGCAGGCCTCCGGCAAGTCGGCGTTCTACCGCCGGCGGCTGTCGGGTGATCACGAGCTGATCAGCAAGGACCTGTTCCCGCGCGGTGCCCGGCGCAAGCAGGAGCGGCAGATGCGGCTGATGGCCGAGGCGCTGGGCGCGGGGCGGTCGGTGGCGGTCGACAACACCAATCCCTCCCCGGCGGAGTGGGGGCCGCTCGTCGCGGCCGGGCACGCGCACGGGGCGACGGTCACCGCGTACTGGTTCCCGCCCGATCCGGCGGGCTCCCTAACCCGTAACGCCGCACGTCAGGGACGGGACCGGGTTCCCGACACGGGCATCCACGCGACGCTCGGGCGACTGCGCCGCCCCTCGCGGGCGGACGGTTTCGATGCCGTACGGGAGGTACGGTTCGACGGGCACGGCGGCTTCGAGGTGCGCCCGGCCCCGTAGCGGTGCACCCTCACGACGGCGTAGCGGTGCGCACCCTCACGACGGCGTCAGGCCCCGCCCGGCTCGGAGCCGGACCGGCTCCAGCCGAAGCGGCGCTCCACGACCGCGGCGAACTCCTCCAGGGTCAGCACCGCGTCCCCGTTCTGGTCGGCCGCGTCGAACAGCGCGGAGGAGGCGTCCGCGTCCTGGAGACCCCAGAACGGCAGCACCCCGGAAGCGGCCAGCGAGGGCCCCTTCGTGCGCAGGGCGACGATCACCTCCTCGCGGGTCAGGGTCCCGTTCCGGTCGAGGTCGAGCGCCTCGAACAGTCTCCGGGCCTTGTCACTCACCACGTCGTCGTCCTCGTCTCGTCGGCGGGAGGCCTGCGGGCCACCCTGGTCACCCTGGATGACGCCGCGCGCCCCGTCCGGGTTCCCCGGGCGGGCGGTGCGATCCGGGCCCGGCGGGGCATGCGTACGGTGTGACGGACACGGAATCCTTCTTCGACCGGCTCGATCCCGAGATGTGCGTGGTCACGGCCGCGGTGGGGGAAGAGCGCGCGGGCTGTCTCGTCGGCTTCTCCGCGCAGTGCTCCATGCGGCCCCTCAGGTACGCGGTGTGGCTGTCCAAGGTCAACCGCACCTACCGGGTGGCCCGCGCCGCGGACCGGCTCGCCGTCCATCTGCTCACCCGGGACCAGCACGACCTGGCCCGGCTGTTCGGCGGGGAGACGGGCGACGAGGTCGACAAGTTCACCCGGGTGCGCTGGCGGCCCGGACCCGGCGGGGAGGTCGTCCTGGAGGACGCCGCCGCCTGGTTCGTCGGCACCGTGCGCGCCCGCGTCGACGGCGGTGACCACGTCTGCTTCGTCGTGGAGCCCGAGCACGCCGGGGGGCGCGGCGACGACGGCCCGCTGCTGCGGCTGCGCGACGCCCTCGACATCGACCCCGGCCACCCGGTGGACTGACCCGCCGGTCCGCACCCGCAATCGCGCACCGGCTGCTGCCGCACCCGATCGCGCACCGGCTGGCACCCGCGATCGCGCTCCGGCTGCCGGTCCCAGGCCCCCTGCCCGCTCCCGCTCATGGCACCCGGGCGGTCCACTCGGGGGAGGAGAACTTGGTGCGCGCCAGCTCCTCGGCGCGGGCCAGTTCGGCGTCGGTCACCTTGCCCTCCGACAGCCCGTACCGGCCGCGGAACGACTCGATCATCCGCTCGATGACGGCCTCGCGGGGCAGTCCGGTCTGCCGGCGCAGCGGGTCCACCCGCTTCTTCGCGCTCTTGATGCCCTTGTCGGACAACTTCTCGCGGCCGATGCGCAGCACCTCGAGCATCTTGTCCGCGTCGATGTCGTACGCCATGGTCACGTGGTGCAGCACGGCCCCGGGGCGTCCCTCGGGGCCCACGATCCGCTTCTGCGCCGCGCCCGCGATCTTGCCCTGGTCCGTGGCGATGTCGTTCAGCGGCTGGTACCAGGCCCTGATCCCCATGTCGCCGAGCGCGCCGAGCACCCAGTCGTCGAGGTAGGCGTAGCTGTCCTGGAAGGACAGGCCCTGGACCAGCGCCTCGGGGACGGACAGTGAGTAGGTGATGGTGTTGCCGGGCTCCACGAACATCGCGCCGCCACCGGAGATCCGCCGGACGACCTCCACACCGTGCCGGGCGGCCCCGTCCGCGTCGACCTCGTTGCGCAGGGACTGGAAGCTGCCGATGATCACCGCCGGGGCGCCCCACTCCCACACGCGCAGCGTCGGCGCGCGCCGGCCGGCCGCCACCTCGGCGGTCAGCACCTCGTCCAGCGCCATGTGCAGGGCCGGGGACTGCGGGCCCTCGTGGATCAGCTGCCAGTCGTAGTCGGTCCAGTCGGTGGCGTGGGCGAGCGCGCGGCGCACGGCGACGGCGATGCCTTCCGAGGTCAGCCCGTACATCACGGTCCCCTCGGGGAGGGCCGCGTCGATCCGGGCCGCCAGGCCGGCGGCGTCCGTGCCGGCCGGAGCCCCGTTCAGCGCCCGGTTCACCGCGTCGAGTGCCTCGTCGGGCTCCAGGAAGAAGTCGCCCGCGACGCGTGCGCGGCACAGCACGCCGTCCTCGACGTCCACGTCGACCACGACCAGCTTGCCGCCGGGGATCTTGTACTCACCGTGCACTCGACCGGCTCCGTTCCCGCTTCCGCTCCGGCCGGGGTGCGTCTCCGCCCCGCACCGGACAGTCCGGTGTGATCAACGTCCGGCCGGGACGGATGATTCCCGGCATGTACGGCGGGCGCGCCACGCGGCCGGGAGCCGGGCCGGGGGCGGTGAGCCGGGGGAAGGCCCCGGCGGCAGCCAGGAAGCCGAGCGTCGTCAGGACGAACGGCCAGGTGAAGGCCTGGCCGCCGGACGGTGCGAGCAGCGCCGCGACGGCCGGGGTCAGGACGGTCGCGGTCGCCGCGCCGAGCAGCGCGTACAGCAGCGTGACCGGTGACGCGGGCAGGAACACCCCGCACAGCGCGAGCGCGACGAGCACCGCGTTGCAGCCCATCGTGCCGTCGGTGATCCGCTCGGCCGGCGCGCCGAGCGCCCAGGCGGTGGCCATGCCCGTCGCACTGCCGGCGCACGCCGCGAGCCCGGCCGTCCGGCTCGCCAGGAAGAGGGCCGCGAGCAGCAGCGCCCCCGCCTGCCAGTGCTCCAGGAAGAAGACCTGGGACACGTTGTGGAGGAACGCCCGCGCCAGCTCCTCCGGGCGCAGTTCCTCCGGGCGCGGGGCGGCCGGCCCGGACGCGGCGCCGGGCAGCGCGGCGAGGCCGTCGCCGTACGGCCGGACCCGCGCGAAGGCGGGCGCCGCGGCGCTGATCGCGACCGCCAGCACGCAGTACGGCAGGGTCAGCGGCGGCAGCCCCCACACGCGCAGCACCCGCGCCGCCGCCGCGGTGAGAACCGTGCCCACGACGCTGCCCACGGCGGCGAGCAGCGCGGTGGCCGGCCGGTCCGGTCCGAGGAGCGCCGCGCAGCACAGGGCCACGAGTGCCGGGTTGCAGCCCTCCAGTCCCGGCGCCAGCCGGTCCCGGGCGACACCCAGCGCCCGCGCGGTGCCGGTGCCGAGGGCGGCGCCCCCGGCCGCGTACACCGCGTACCGCCAGTCGGCCGCGCTCAGGGCCAGGCACACGACGGCGCCCGCCCACGGGCGGGCGAGGAACATCACCTGGGCCAGGCCGCGCAGCACCTGTGCCGCGAAGCCCGGCCCGCGTTCCGCCGGCCACCCGCCATCCCGCCGACGAGTCCGCACCGACCGTCGCATGCCCCGCCCCCTCAGACGAGCCCACTAGCTTTTCCGCATTACGGTATCGAGTTTCCGTCATACGGTACCGGGTCGTGAGGGGCGCGGGGCACGCCTGGTCAGGACGCGCTACGAGGCGTCGCGGACCGTGCCGGTCAGGGGCGGGCCGTCGGGCGCGCCCTCCTGGTCGGTGGGCTGGAGCACCACGTGCTCGGCCGGCTCCGCGACCCCGTCGCGCACCGTCGGCACGTCCACCTCGGCGCTCAGCGCACCGTCCGGGACCACGCCCAAGAGGGAGAAGAACTCCAGCCCCGACAGGGGCAGCTCCCGGTCGGGAGCCTCCCCGTACATCGCCCGCAGCCACTCCTGGTCCACGTCCCGCGTGGACAGCTCCGGCCGGTCACCGGCCGGCACCACCGCGAGCGATGCCGCCACCGGTACGTCGGCGGGCTCGGACAGCGACACACGCCAGCGCAGCGACTGCCCCTCGGTGACGTCGTCCGCGACCGGCGTCAGGCCGATCTTCGGCATCGGGTCGTCGTTGCGCGCGGTGATCCCACCGACGTACGAACCGACCACCGCGCCGCGCACCGCCTTGACCAGGACGTAGCTGGACTTGTCCCAGGCGTAGCGCTTGTTGCCCTCCACCTTCATCGTCACCGTCGTCCCCGGGTGGCCGGGACGCATCGTGACCAGGCGGTGCGTGGTCGCCCCGGTGTCCGGGTCCATCACGTACACGCGCACCGTTCCGCTGCCCTGACCGGAGACGCGTATCGGCACCTCGTAGGTGCGCACGCCCGCGTCGCCCTCGTCGACCGTCAGCCGGCCGATGTCCACGCGGGGCAGCGCCGCCGCCCGCACCGCCGGGGTGCCGGGACGCCAGGCGTGGGCGTCCATCAGCCAGGCCTGGCCCGTGCGCGAACGCGGGGTCAGCTCCAGCGCGGCCACCCGCTTCAGGTCCACTCCGGCGCGGCCGGCGGCACCGAGCGGTACGCGCAGCTCCTGCGCCCAGTAGGAGGCCGTACGGCCGCTGCCCGGCAGCCCGTCCGCCCGGACCGTACCCAGGGTGACGCGCTTGCCGGCCGCGTCGGTGACGGCGACGTCGAGCTTGGTGCCGGTGCTGTTCGGCGGCACGATGACGCGCAGCGCCAGGCTCTTCGCGCCCTTCAGGGAGACCGTCTTGTCCGGGCGGATCCGCGTCGGCGTGCCCGCGGCGGACCACTTCAGCGCGACCGCGCGGCGCCCGTGCTCGCGCTCCGGCCACCAGCGGGCGAAGTGCGGGGACGAACCGGGCGTGTTCTCGTCGAGGCAGGCCTTGCGCGGGTCCGGGTCGACCGCGGAGCACAGCCGTCCGCCGGTCACCTTCAGCGGGCCGTCGGGCAGGAGACCGGTGCCCCGGCCCGCGCCCACCGCGTGCGTGAGGACGCGCGCGGGGTCCGCCGACGGCGCCCGGCGGCCGGTGCCGTCGATCAGCTCGCGCACCCGGTCGTCACCGGCGACGAACAGCCGCGCGGCGGCGGCGATGTAGGTGGCGCCGGCCCGGTGCTGCTGCTCGGCGGTCAGCCGGGTGCGGCTGCCCGGCGAGCAGACCGGGTCCCGCTCGTCGGGGTCGGTCCAGAAGTCGTCGTCCGCGGGTGCCTGGGCCTGGCCCGGCGTCCACTCGCTGTTGAAGAAGTTGTGGTTGGCGCCGGTCATGTACACCGCGCTGTGCAGGGCCTTGCCGCGGCTCACGCCCCGCGTGCCGTCGACGTACACCTGCCCCTGGAGGTCCGAGACGTCCCCGTCGCAGCCCGGCAGGATCGTCAGCGACGGCACGTCGGGCACCGGGTTCTGGCCGAAGACCGTGGGACCGATGAGCACGGTGCCGCGGACCGTCCAGCGGGTGCGCCCCGCCGGGCCGTCCCGGTCGGCCGGCGGCGGGTAGAGGCTGTCCAGCGCGGCCCGGTCGACGCCCTCGCCGCCGCGCGAGTGGCCGACCAGCAGGACGCGGGACAGATCGGCGCGGGGCGCCTCGCGTACGGCCGCGGGCGCGACGGACGGCTCGGCGGACCAGTCCGCCCAGCGCGCCAGATGCGTCCGGACCAGCGACGAGCGGGCCTGCGCGCCGGCGTCCTCGACCTCGGCGTCCTGGCCGTTGATGCCGTTCGCGGAGATCGACACCGTCACATAGCCCTGCGAGGCCAGCAGTTTCTGGTCCTTCAGATAGCCGCGGTGGCTGGGGATCGGCTGGGCGCCGGGCGCGCACGGCCAGTCGATGGTGACGGCGTTCTCGCCGCCGCCGGGCACATAGCAGGTGGCGTGCCGGCCGTGCAGGAACAGGGCGAGGGGACGCTTGCCGGTGGCGCCCTTCGGGGCGACGACCACGCCGCGCATCTCGACCGGCGCCGGGAATCCGGGCAGGCGCACGGAGTCGAGCGCGTACTCGCCGGACACGGTGGCGTACGGGCCCGGCTTGCCCGGGTCGACGGAGCCCGCGGGCAGCCGGGGCGGCAACTGCGGGCCGCGCGGCGCGGCGGCGTCCGGCCGCTCTGCGGCGGCCGGGCCGCGCTCGTCCAGCCGGCGTCCGCCGGACCATACCTGAAGGTCCGTCAGGCCATCCGGTACGGCCGCCTCGTGGAGCGGCAGCCGGAAGGTCCGGCCGTCCGCGTCCGGCCGCGGTACGCCCACCGGGCCGTCCGCGGTGCGGAACTCCA
The DNA here is from genome assembly GCF_040678395.1 of Streptomyces sp. NPDC052687. Lineage (NCBI taxonomy): Bacteria > Bacillati > Actinomycetota > Actinomycetes > Kitasatosporales > Streptomycetaceae > Streptomyces > Streptomyces sp. NPDC052687. The sequence continues at coordinate 108,863 of NZ_JBFATR010000017.1, forward strand.
CCCGTGCGTCACCCGGCGGGATCCGGCGTGGCGCCCGCCACTCCAGGGTGTTCCCGTCGTCCGTGGCGGTGATCCGCCAGCCGGGCGGCAGCTCGTCCGCCTGGCCGGGGGCCGTGCCGGTGGCGCCGGGCGGCTGCGGCCGGGCCTGGGCGACGGCGGGTGACACGCCGATCAGCGTGACCGCGGCGAGCGTGGCCGCCCACGCTATTCGGGCACGTTTCACTGATCCTCTCCTCAACTCCTGGACATCGGGCGCCGACAGGGCGCCTTCCGTGCAGGAGGAGGCGGGGAACGATCTCCGGGTTGCCTGGGGACGGGAGACGGCCGGAAACAGGTACGCCGGCGGTGGGCCGGGGCGACTTCCGCAGGGCGCCGGTCTGTCGGCGGTGGGCCGGGAGGACTTCCGCAGGGCGCCGGTCTGTCGGCGGTGGGCCGGGAGGACTTCCGCAGGGCGCCGGTCTGTCGGCGGTGGGCCGGGGCGACTTCCGCAGGGCGCCGGTCTGTCGGCGGTGGGCCGGGGCGACTTCCGCAGGCCGCCGGTCAGTCGGCAGGGGGCCGGGACGACTCCCACAGGCCGCCGGTCAGCCCCACCGGATTGCCGGACGGCACCAGGCCCGCGCCCAGCACCGTCCTGGCCAGGGGTTCGAGCAGGTCGGCGAGGCGGGCGGCGGAGGCCGCGCCGAGGGTCCTCCAGGGGAGCGCCGCGGCGGCGTCGGTCCGCGCCTCTACCTCCGCGTGCAGGGCCGCCCCGGCGTCGGTCAGCGAGCCGTCCCCGGCGAGCAGACCGCGCTCGCGCAGCGCGTTCTCGGCTTCCTGCCAGGCCGTCAGGTCCCACTTGCGGCTCTCGCGCAGCAGCGTGGCGTCCGACTCGCCGGCGGCGGCCTTCAGCACCATCGCCTCGACCGGTCCGAGGCCATGGGCGACGAGCACGGCGACATGACCGTCCCCGCGGTGCTCGCGCAGCGTCGTCAGCGCCTGCCACAGCCTCAGGTGCGGCCGGTGCGGGCGGTCGAGGGCCTGGTTGGCGGCGCCGAGCACCCGGCCCGCGGTGTCCGCCGCCAGTGCGGCCTCCCAGGCCAGGTCGGCCGCCTCGGCCATCGCGGCAGAGGTGACGGCGTCCGCGCCGTACAGCCGCCGCATCGCGGCGTCCATCGCCGCCAGCCGGGCCGCGAGCGCGTCGGCCGGTGCCGTGTACCGCCAGGCGTCCGGCAGCGCCCGTGCCACGCGGTCGGGGTGAAAGACGTGGAAGGAAGCGGTCACGACGGGCGCGGTGACCGGGCCGAGCGGGGCCGCGCGCAGGGCGAAGTAGCCCATCCAGAAACCCGGCAGGCCGAGTTCCGCTGCGGCCTGCCGGGACTCCGGGGCGAAGTAGACGATGCCGTGCACCGGTTCGTACCGCTCCCACATCGCCCGTGCCAGTGCGTCGCCCACCGCGTGCCTCCCGCTTCTCGGCCCGTCCCGCGGCCACCGCGCCGTTATGCGGTGACCGCCGAGCAGCATGCGCCACGGCGGCCACCCGGACAAGGGGCCCTCAGACCACCGGGGGCATCTCGCCGGGACGTGAGTCGAGGCCCGCGCGGTGGTTCACCCACGAGCCGCGCGTGAAGTCCGGCACCGCGACCGGACGGCCGCCCGCCGCGAGCGACGCCACGCTCAGCGGGACCGGTGAGCACCAGACGGCGGCGTCGTAGACGTCCATGTCCGGGGCCAGCCCGGCCCGCATCTGCTGGACGGTGCGCCACTGCAGGACGTAGTCCATGCCGCCGTGCCCGCCGTTGCCGGCGGCGTCGTCGCCGATCTTCCGCCACAGCCAGTGGTCGAACTCCTTGCGGTAGGCGTCGAACGCCCGCCAGGTGTGGCCGCTGTGGTCCGGTTCCAGGTAGATCCGGCCGCCGCTCGCGGACGTCACGCCCGCGTAGTCCTCGAAGATGCCCCGGCTGCCGGCGAGGGAGTTGATCCGGCTGTACGGGCGCGGTGAGCTGACGTCGTGCTCGGCCCGGATCACCCGGCCCCGCGCGGTGTCGATCAGGCAGGTCACGAGGTCGCCGTTGACGTACGTCTCCCGCCAGCTCGGGTGGGATTCCGGCACGAACCGCGCGCGGTAGTCGGCGAGCCCTCTCGGTTCGGTGGAGGTGGCCCGCAGGGCGGTCATCCGGTCGCCGCGGTTGATGTCCATGGCCGCCGCGATCGGGCCCAGGCCGTGCATGGCGTAGAAGGAGGCGGTGGAGCGGGTGTGCCACAGCCGCCGCCAGGAGTCGGTGTAGTACGTGTCGGAGAACAGCAGGGCCCGCAGGTCGTGCAGATAGCCGCCGTGCCCGTTGGTGATCTCGCCGAACAGGCCGTCGTGGGCCATCCTCAGCATCGCCAGCTCGTTGCGGCCGTAGTTGCAGTTCTCGGCGAGGATCAGGTGCCGGCGGGTGCGCTCGCTGGTGTCGACCAGGTCCCACAGCTCGTCCAGCTCCGTGGCGACGGGCAGTTCGACGAGGGCGTGCTTGCCGGCCAGCAGTGCCGCGCGGCCCTGCTCGTGGTGGAACTCCCACGGGGTGGCGATGTAGACGAGGTCGATGTCGTCGCGGCGCAGCATGCGCCGGTACGCGTCGGCCGAGCCGCCGTACTCGGCCGGCCGGGGCCGGCCCTCGGCGACCAGCCGGCCGGCGGTGCGTGCGGCGCGTTCGGCGCGGATGTCGCACACGGCGGTCACGGTGCATCCGGGGACGGCGGCCCAGCCCGAGGCCATGCCGTGACCCCGGTTGCCCAGACCGATCAGGCCGACGCGGACCGTGCGGTGTACCGGGAAGGGAACACCGATCATGGACTTCTGGCCGGGGCGCCGGGGCGGTGTGCGCTCGGCGGACGGGGTGCCGGGAGCGGCGGACGGGGTGGCGGGGGCGGCGGGCGAGGCGGTGTCGTGGGTGGCCGGCGAGGCGGCGGCGCCCGTGCCCAGTCCGGCGACGACGGCACCGGAGGCCAGGGCACCGCCCATGAGAGCACGGCGTGAGACAGCGGGGATGTCAGGCATGCGCGGATCGCTCCTTGTGCGGGGCCGGCTGCTCTTGCTGCCGCACGACTTTGTCCACGCTCCCGCCGTGTGTCAATAGGTGCTCAGAAAGAAGCCGTTGCGAGCAGAAACGAGCATGGCGGGCGGTCAGGTGACGATCCGGCCGCCCCGCATCCGCACCCGTCGGCCGGTGAACCGCGCGGTGAGCATGCGGTCGTGACTGACCATCACCAGCGCGCCCTCGTAGCCGTGCAGCGCCGCCTCCACGTCCTCCACGAGCGCGGGCGAGAAGTGGTTGGTCGGCTCGTCGAGCAGGAGCAGGTCCACCGGCGCGCACAGCAGACGGGCCAGCGCGAGCCGGCGCAGCTGGCCCGTCGACAGCGCGCCGACCCGCACGGCCAGATCCGAGGGACGGAACAGGCCGAAGCCGAGCAGGGCCGCGCGGTGCTCCTCCGGGTCGCCGGGCCGCCCGGCGGCGAAGGCGTCCAGCAGGGTCCGCCCCGGATCGGTCACCCGCGACTCCTGCGGCAGCCGGCCGATCCGGGCCGGCCGCCGGCAGTGCCCGCGGTCCGGGCGCAGCTCACCGGCGAGGACCCGCAACAGGGTGCTCTTGCCCGCCCCGTTGGGCCCGGTGACCAGGACCCGCTCGCCCGGCGCGACGGTGAACACGGGCAGGTCCAGGCGGGTCCCGACCGTCACGTCGTGCAGCGCGGCGAGTGGCCCGTCGTGGCCGTCGTGGCCCGTCGTGGCCGTCGTGGCCGTCGTGGCCGTCGTGCCTGTCGTGGCCGGCGTCGCCGCCCCCGGCGACCCGCGCGGTGAACCGCAACGGCTCCGGCGGCCGGGGCACCGGCGACTCCTCCAGCCGCCGCACCCGCTCCTTGGCCTGCCGGACCCGCGCGGAGAGCTGTTTTTCCACGGAGCGCTGGTGCCGCCCGCCCACGCGGTCGGCGTTCACCGCCCGCCGGGCACCGGCCGTCATGCCGTCGGCGGCGCGCCGCAGCAGCTCGCGCTGCTCGGCCAGCTCCCGCTCCCAGTCGGCGTGGTCGCGCTCCCAGCGGCGCCGGGCCGCGGCCCTGGCCCGCAGATAGCCCGCGTAACCGCCGCCGTGCCGGTGGACGGTACGGCGTTCGGGGTCCACCTCCCACAGGGCGGTGGCGACCCGCTCCAGGAAGACCCGGTCGTGGGAGATGACGAGCACACTCCCGCGGTGGGCGCACAGATGCTTTTCCAGCCATTCCAGAGCGGCGGTGTCCAAGTGGTTGGTCGGCTCGTCCAGGAGCAGCAACTGCGGGGCCGCGGCCAGGACACAGGCCAGGCCGAGACGGGCCTGTTCACCGCCCGACAGGCTGCCCAGGAGCCGGCCGGGTGCGAGATGGGCGATGCCGAGACCGTGCAGGGCGGCCCGGACACGGGCGTCGGCCGCGTACCCGTCGCGCGCCTCGAACGCCGCCAGCAGCTCGCCGTACGAGGAGAGCAGCCCTTCGAGTTCGTCCGGTGCGGCGTCGGCGAGGGCCTGTTCGGTGGTCCGCAGGGCGTGTTCCAGCGCGCGGATCTCGGCGAGGGCGTGGTCGACGGCGTCCTGGACGGTGTCGTCCGGGGACAGGTCGGGGGTCTGCGGGAGATATCCGGTGCCGCCCGGGGCGTGGACGCGCAGCTCACCGGCGTCGGGCCGGTCAAGACCGGCGACCAGGCGCAGCAGGGTGGACTTGCCGCCGCCGTTCTCGCCGACGATGCCGACGCGCTCGCCGAGCGCCACGGACTGGCGTACGCCGTCCAGCAGCGGTCGGCCGCCGGGCGCGCGCACGACATCATCCAGGACGACCTGGAACGAGAGCGCGGACGACGAGGGCGCGGACGACGAGGACGCGGAAGAGGAGGGGGTGGGGTCGAGCATGGGTGAGCCGCCGTATCGGGAGACGTGATCAGTGACCGGTATGGAACGGGAGGTCACCCGGGCACGGCGGAAGACGCCGGCACCCGGTCTCCCGGGGGCGGCATCAGACGAAGTAGAAGGCCCTGATCACCCGACCAGGCTAACAAGGGCGCCCTGTCCGCCGTCAAAGGAATTACGGCGGACAGGGCGCCCCGGTGGTGTGGCGCGCGGCGACCTCGTGTCCAGGTCACCGCGCGGCCGGATGGCCGCCCGTCAGGCGATCTCGACGAGCAGGTCACCGCCCTCCACCTGCTGGACCCGGTTGATGGCGACCCGGCCCACCCGGCCCGCGCGCGGGGCGGTGATGGCGGCCTCCATCTTCATCGCCTCGATGGTGGCCACCGTCGCCCCGGCCGCGACCTCGTCGCCCTCGGCGACCGCCAGCGTCACCACACCCGCGAACGGGGCCGCCACATGGCCGGGATCGGCCCGGTCCGCCTTCTCGGTCACCGGCGCGTCAGAGGCGGCCGCCGCGTCCCGCACCTGGATCGGCCGCAGCTGGCCGTTGAGGTCGGCCATCACCGTGCGCATCCCGCGCTCGTCGGGCTCGCCGATGGCCTGCAGCTCGATCAGCAGCCGCACGCCGGGCTCCAGGTCGACGGCGTACTCCTTCGCGGGGCGCAGGCCGTAGAAGAAGTCCTTGCTGTCCAGCACGCTGGTGTCGCCGTACGCCTGACGGTGCGCCTCGAAGTCACGCGTCGGGCCCGGGAACAGCAGCCGGTTGAGGGTCGCCCGCCGGGACTTCTCCAGCCCCGCGCGGTCCTCGTCCGTCAGCTCCTTCACCGGCTTGGCCGCGCCGCGCCCCTGGAGCGCCTTCGTGCGGAACGGCTCCGGCCAGCCGCCCGGCGGGGTGCCCAGCTCACCGCGGAGGAACCCGATGACGGAGTCCGGGATGTCGAACCGCTCCGGCGTCGCCTCGAAGTCCTCCGGCGTCACCCCGGCCCCCACCAGGTGCAGCGCCAGGTCGCCGACCACCTTCGACGACGGCGTCACCTTCACCAGCCGGCCCAGGATGCGGTCGGCGGCCGCGTACATCGCCTCGATCTCCTCGAAGCGGTCGCCGAGGCCGAGCGCGACCGCCTGGGTGCGCAGGTTGGACAGCTGACCGCCGGGGATCTCGTGGTGGTAGACCCGCCCGGTCGGGGAGGCGAGCCCGGACTCGAAGGGGGCGTAGACCTTGCGGACGCCCTCCCAGTACGGCTCCAGGTCCCCGACCGCCTTCAGGTCCAGGCCGGTCGGCCGGTCGGAGTGGTCGAAGGCGGCCACGATCGCCGACAACGACGGCTGCGAGGTGGTGCCCGCCATGGACGCCACGGCCCCGTCGACGGCGTCGACGCCCGCCTGCGCCGCCGCGAGATAGGTGGCGAGCTGGCCGCCCGCCGTGTCGTGGGTGTGCAGATGCACCGGCAGGTCGAACTCGCGGCGCAGCGCCGAGACCAGGCGCGCGGCGGCCGGGGCGCGCAGCAGGCCCGCCATGTCCTTCACGGCCAGCACGTGCGCGCCCGCCTCGACGATCTGCTCGGCCAGCCGCAGGTAGTAGTCGAGGGTGTACAGCCGCTCGCCCGGGTCGGACAGGTCGGCGGTGTAGCAGAGGGCGACCTCCGCGACAGCCGTGCCGGTCTCGCGTACGGCGTCGATGGCCGGGCGCATCTGGGAGACGTCGTTGAGCGCGTCGAAGATCCGGAAGATGTCGATGCCGGTGGCGGCGGCCTCCTGCACGAACGCGTCGGTCACCTCGGTCGGGTACGGCGTGTAGCCCACCGTGTTGCGCCCCCGCAGCAGCATCTGGAGGCAGATGTTGGGCACCGCCTCACGCAGCGCCGCCAGCCGCTCCCACGGATCCTCGGCGAGGAAGCGCAGCGCGACGTCGTACGTCGCGCCGCCCCAGCACTCCAGGGACAGCAGCCCCGGCAGGGTGTGCGCCACGTGCGGGGCGACGGCCAGCAGGTCCTTGGTGCGCACCCGCGTGGCCAGCAGCGACTGGTGCGCGTCGCGGAAGGTGGTGTCGGTGACGCCGAGCGTCGGCGCCTCCCGCAGGGCGCGGGCGAAGCCCTCGGGACCCAGTTCCGCCAGCCGCTGCCGGGACCCCGCGGGCGGCGACCCGGCGGGCAGCGACGGCAGCTTGGAGACCGGGTCGGCCAGCTCCGGGCGCTCACCGTGCGGCTTGTTCACCGTCACGTCGGCGAGATACGTCAGCAGCTTGGTGCCGCGGTCGGCGGAGTGCCGCGCGGTCAGCAGATACGGCCGCTCCTCGATGAACGAGGTGGTGACCCGGCCCGCCTGGAAGTCCGGATCGTCCAGGACGGCCTGCAGGAACGGGATGTTCGTGGCGACACCCCGGATGCGGAACTCGGCCACCGCGCGCCGGGCCCGGCCGATCGCGGCCGGGAAGTCCCGGCCCCGGCAGGTCAGCTTCACCAGCATCGAGTCGAAGTGCGCGCTGATCTCCGTACCGGCGTGCGTCGTGCCGCCGTCCAGCCGGATGCCGGAACCGCCGGGGGAGCGGTACGCGCTGATCCGGCCGGTGTCCGGGCGGAAACCGTTCGCCGGGTCCTCGGTGGTGATACGGCACTGCAGGGCGGCGCCGCGCAGCGTCAGCGTCTCCTGGGACAGTCCCAGGTCCGCCAGCGTCTCACCGGCCGCGATGCGCAGCTGCGCCTGCACCAGGTCGACGTCGGTGACCTCCTCGGTGACCGTGTGCTCCACCTGGATGCGCGGGTTCATCTCGATGAAGACGTGGTTGCCGTCCCGGTCGAGCAGGAACTCCACGGTGCCCGCGTTGCGGTAGCCGATCTCCCGCGCGAACCGGACCGCGTCGGCGCAGATCCGCTCCCGCAGCTCCGGGTCGAGGTTCGGGGCGGGCGCCAGCTCGATCACCTTCTGGTGGCGGCGCTGCAGCGAGCAGTCCCGCTCGAACAGGTGCATGACGTTGCCCTCGCCGTCGGCGAGGATCTGCACCTCGATGTGGCGCGGGTCGACGACCGCCTTCTCCAGGAACACGGTCGGATCGCCGAACGCGGACGCCGCCTCCCGGGAAGCCGCCTCGATGGACTCGCGCAGCGCCGCCGGGTCCTCCACGCGGCGCATGCCGCGCCCGCCGCCGCCCGCGACCGCCTTCACGAACACCGGGAAGCCGATCTCCCCGGCGGCCCGGACCAGCTCGTCCACGTCCGTCGACGGCGCCGACGAGCCGAGCACCGGCACCCCGGCCGCCCGCGCGGCGGCCACCGCGCGCGCCTTGTTGCCGGTCAGCTCCAGCGTGGCGGCGTCCGGGCCGACGAACGTGATGCCCGCCTCGGCGCAGGCCCGCGCCAGCTCCGGGTTCTCCGACAGGAAGCCGTAACCCGGGTACACGGCGTCCGCACCCGCCCGCCGCGCGGCCCGCACGATCTCCTCCACGGACAGATAGGCGCGCACCGGGTGCCCCGGCTCACCGATCTGGTACGCCTCGTCGGCCTTGAGCCGGTGCAGCGAGTTGCGGTCCTCGTACGGGAAGACGGCGACCGTGCGCGCGCCCAGTTCGTAGCCGGCGCGGAACGCCCGGATCGCGATCTCGCCTCGGTTGGCGACCAGCACCTTGCGGAACATCCTGGATCCCTTCGGCCTGCCGGTGAGTGAGGACCATGGTGGTGGCGCGTGGCGGGTACTGCCATGTGAACCGGGCCACTTGACCGGTTGAGCGCTGTCCTCGGCCGGCTCCGGCGGGGTCGGTTGCGTGCTGCCCCAGCGAAGTCGGTTGAGTGCTGCGCCCGGCGGGGTGGGTTGCGTGCTGCCCCAGCGAAGTCGGTTGAGTGCTGCGCCCGGCGGGGTGGGTTGCGTGCTGCTGCCCCCGGCGGGGTGGGTTGCGTGCTGCCGCCCTCGGCGGGGTCGGTTGGTGCCGGCCCCGGCCGGTCGGTTGCGCTGCCCTCCGCCGCCCCCGGCAGGCCCGTCGGGCTCATCGGGCTCATCGGGCTCATCGGCCAGACTCTGCGGAATGGACTCCTACCGCCCGGTTCTCCGAGACCCGCTCCGACGTCGTACGGGCGCCTGCGCGTGCAGGCAGCCGACCTCGGCCCGGCCGGCCGGCTCGTCCGAGCGAGCCCGCGAGGCCGTCTTCGGCACGGTCGGAAGCGTCGCCGTGCCCGCTTTCCCCGCCTACGCCCGGATCCTGCACCCCGCCTCCCTCGGCGAGCGGCCGGTGCGCTGGGAGACGGTGGGCGCCGCCCACGGGCGCGAGGTCACCGGACACACGCGCTGGTAGGAGCTGATCGGCATGGACCTCGACTACCACAACGCGTCCGTGTACGGCCTGCCCGGCGTCTGGGACGAGCACCCGTCCGAGGGGCCGACCCCGCCCGGCGTCGCCCGCGCCCTGACCCCCGTCCTGGCCCGCGACACCCGCGTGCGTTGCCGGGCACCTCCCCAGCCGGGCCGGGCTCGGCCGAGCCGAGACGGGGGTGCCTGCCCCGCGCCGCAGCCGGGAGTCGGTGGCGGATCAGCTCTCGGACGGCTTCAGGACGACGAAGTCCGCGTTCGACGGGTCCAGGCAGACCGCCAGCCGGCCCACGCCCTCCGCGTCCTCCGGCCCCATCTGCACGCTGCCGCCGTTCTCCCGGACTCTCTCGACCGCCGCGTCGCAGTCCTCGACACGGAACACCGGGTGCCAGTAGGGCCGCCCGTCCGCCTGGGTGAGCGCTTCCCGGGGAAGCTCCACCACACCGCCGTGCATGCGCTCCTCGGGCAGCCCTTCGGGCGTGATCAGCGAGTAGGTGCCCCCGCCGCCCGGCAGCTCCGTGTCGCTGAACCGCCAGCCGAGGATCCCGCCGTAGAACTCCTTCGCCCCGGCGACGTCGTTCGTGCACAGCTCGATCCAGGACAGCGAGCCCGGCTCGTCCACCAGCTCCACGCCCTTGTTGGTGCCCGGCTGCCAGACGGCGAACTGGCCGCCCAGCGGGTCGCTGTACTGCGCCATCCGGCCCCACTCGTCGAGGTCCCTCGGCTCCACCCGCACCGTGCCGCCCGCGCTGCGCACCGCCTCGGTGGTGGCGTCCGCGTCGGTGACCGTGAAGTAGATCATCCAGGCCGGCCGCGCGCCCTCCTCGGTGAGCTTGCCGAGCCCGGCCACGATCTTCCCGTCCCTGCGGAACATGCCGCCTTCCATCTCGCCGCCCTCGCCCATGGACTCGTAGTCCCATCCGAGCACGGCTGTGTAGAACGCCGCGGCGGCCCGCACGTCCGGGGCACCCAGGTCGAGCCAGCAGGGGGAGCCGGGAGCGAAGTCCGTGGTGATCATGCCGACGCCTTTCCGTGGATCCTGTTTGCACCCAGAGTGACACCGGCCACTGACAATCGCCCGCCGACGGCCTCCCACCGCGGCCCCGACTGCGGCTCCCTCCGCGATCCGCCGGCCCCGCTCGGGTGGCGCCCCGGCCGCGACCAGGAAGGCGACGGCGATTCCCCACACCGTGAGGACGATCCAGTCCGCCACCGGTCCGCTGTTCCGCGGCCTCCCCTGCCCAGACCGCGCCAACTCGCCGTCATCCGGAGCGCGATGCCCCGCACGACCGGCGCTGCGTCCGTCGGTACGGCGGTCAGGGGCGGCGACGGTTATTTGCTGGCGCGGGCGTGGGAAGGGGCGGAGACTCGTGGCATGGGTGACATGGCGGCGTTCCGGGACGAGGTCACCGCGTGGGCGGCCGGAGGGCCCCCGGACACCGCGCGGGAGCTGGCCTCGCGGCTGCCCGTCCGCGTCGTGGTCCTGCTCGAAGGGCCGAGCGACGCCGCGGCGGTCGACGCGGCCGCCGGGCTGCGTGGCCGGGACCTGGAGGCCGAGGGTGTCTGCGTGCTGCCGATGGGCGGTGCGATGAACGTCGGGCGCTTCGCCGGCCTCCTCGGGCCGACCGGTCTCGGACTGCGCCTCACGGGACTGTGCGACGAGAGAGAACGTCCTTACTACGTCCGGGGCTGGCAGCGGGCCGGTGCGGCGCAGGAGCGGTTCTTCGTCTGCGCGGCGGACCTGGAGGACGAACTGATCCGCGCGCTGGGCGTCGCGCGGGTGACGGAACTCGTCCGCGCGGAGGGCGATCTGCGCCCCCTGGAGACCTTCCTGCGCCAGCCCGCACAGCAGGGCCGCAGCCCGCAGCAGCAGATGCGGCGTTTCCTCGGTACGAAGAAGGGCCGCAAGATCCGGTACGGCCGTGTCCTGGTCGAGGCCCTTGACCCCGACCGCGTGCCCGCCCCCCTCGACGGTCTGCTCGCCGCCCTCTGACCACGGCGGGACGCCTGTGACGGGGATGTCAGAGGCGTGTGGTGGGATGTCCCACCGAAGGCATTGATCGATTACGGGGGCATCCTGATGAGCGAGTATCCGTCGCTGACCCGCGCGCTGGCCGAGGGACTGGTCAACGTGCTGTGGTTCGTCGAGAGCTGCGAGGACGAACAGATGGACCCGGACGACGCGGTCCGGGTCCTCGAAGACGCCGCGCACCTCCTGAGCGGCCTCTCCGCCGGCCAGCGCGACGAGTTGCTCGACCTGCTGGACGGGATGGCGGCCGAGGAGACGGACCCCGAACGGCGGGAGTTCCTGGAGGACTTCCCGGAGGGCTTCGGGCTCGTCGACGAGCCTGCCTGAGGGCCGCCAGCCCCGGCAGCCCCGGCGGGGCCGGCGGTTCGCCGGGGCACGTCCGGCTTCGGCTTGTCCCCCTGTGAAGAGCGGTGCCATGGTGGTCACATGGCGACACCGCTCCCCGACTACGCGTCACTTCTGCCTGAACTCAAGGAAGTCCGACGCGCGGGGCTGGTCCGCCTGCACGGGCGTTCGCTGCCGGCGCTGGAGTCGGCGGCCCGGGCGGTGACCGCGACCGTCGCCCGCACTCCGGGGGCGGCCGTCGAGGCGCTGCTGCGGCTCGCCGTGACGCGGCTCGACGCGGGGACGCTGCGCACCGCCGCCGAGTACACGATGGGTCTGGCGCACGGCACCCGGGACTGGCCGGCGTCCTCCCGCCGCGCCCGGGCGGCGTCGGTGTACGGGGTGAGCGTGGAGCGCTTCCGCAAGGACCACGAGGTGATGGTCCTCGGGCAGATCGCCGAGCACATCGTGCGGCTCGCGGGGGAGCCGGCCGGGGCGGCCGCCGGTACGGCGGCCGGCGAGTGGGGCGCGGGCACCCACCGGTCCGTGGCGGCCCGGGCGGGCGGCCGGCCGGTGCGACTCACCCTCCACGTGCACCCCGTGGACCTGCTGCGCGACGTCGACGTGATCGTGTCCCCGTCCAACGTGTACCTCGCGCTGCCCGAGCCGTACAAGGCGTCCGTCGCCGCGTCACTGCGCCGGGCCGCCGCCACCCATGGTGTGACCGGCGAGGTCCTGGACGACCCGCTGCCCGGGGAACTGCGCGCCTGGGCGGCCCGCCACGGCACCTCGGGACGCGCCGTGCTGCCCGGCACGGTGGCGGCCACCGGGAGCGGAGCCCTGACCCGGCAGGGCGTACGGCGCATCTACCACGCGGCCGTCGCCGTACCCCGCGCCGGAACCAACGACTACGACGTGCACCCGGCCGACGTGACCCGGTCCGTGTCCCGCGTCCTGACCGTGCTCGCCGAGGAGCGCGACCGGCACACCCCGCCGCTGCGCTCGGTCTGCTTCCCGCTGCTCGGCGCGGGGCGCGGCGGGCTGCCGTACCACGTCTCGCTCGCCGCTGTGTGGGCGGCCGTGGAGGCGGAGCTGGCGCGCGGCGCGGACTGGGACGTCCACTTCGTGGTGCGCACCGCCGAGGCGGCGGAACTCGTGGAGCGCATCCCGGCTGGCGGCGTACCGGTCCACGATCCCCGGCCGGCCGGGTGAGCGGCGACTGGAGTGAACCTGGGCCCTGACGTGGGATCAGGGCCGGGTAGGGGAGGAGTCGGGGAAAACCCTGCTGTGCTTTTCCCCGCACCGGGCTTAGACTGAAAGTCCAATCGTTGGAAACATTGTCCAGGGGGAGGCGGTATGGCCGAGCGGGAACTGGAGGCCGAGCGCGACGCGATCATCGGTGCGCTCACCCCGGTCGTCGACGGACTCGTGGCGACCTTCGGCCCCCTGTGCGAGGTGGTGCTGCACGACTACCGGCACCCGGAGAAGTCGGTGGTCGCCGTGGCCGGTTCGGTGACCGGGCGCGCGGTGGGCGGCGCGATGAGCGAGATCGGCATGCGCGTCCTCGCCGGCGGCGACGAGGCGGCCGACGAGCTGAACTACCTGACCCGGACCCGCTCCGGCGACCTGGTCAAGTCGTCCACGATGGTGCTGCGCGACTCCACGGGCACCGTCTTCGGCGCCCTGTGCGTCAACCTCGACGTCACCGCCGTCCACCACGCCCACATCCTGCTCGGGCACCTCGCCGGCTCGGCCCACGACCCCGCGCACACGCCGGTCACCACCTTCGGCAACGACATCGACTCCGTCGTCGACGCCATACTCGACACCCACCAGCTGCACCGGCACCACAACTGGGCCGGCCTCGACCGCGAGGACCGCCTGGAACTGTTCCGCAGCCTGGACGAGCACGGCGTCTTCGCGGTGCGCCGCGCGGTCGAGCACGTCGCCGCCCGGCTCGGCATCTCCCGCGCCTCCGCCTACAGCTATCTCTCCCAGGCCAGAGCCAAGGCCGACCCGACGTCCCAGGGAGGACACCCGTGACGACCGCCCCTTCGCCGGTCACGCTCGACGACGTCCGCGCGGCAGCCGCGCGCCTCAAGGGCGTCGCCCACCGCACCCCCGTGCTGCGCTCCCGCACCCTCGACGCACTGGTCGGCGCGGAGACCCTGCTGAAGTGCGAGAACTTCCAGCGGATGGGCGCGTTCAAGTTCCGTGGCGCCTACAACGCGATCTCCCGGCTGACACCCGAGCAACTGGCCCGGGGTGTCGCCGCGTACTCGTCGGGCAACCACGCGCAGGCCGTCGCCCTCGCCGCCCGCGAGCTGGGCACCAGCGCGGTGATCGTGATGCCCGAGGACGCCCCCGCCTCCAAGCAGGCGGCGACCGCCGCGTACGGCGCCGAGATCGTCACCTACGACCGTTACACCGGCGACCGCGTCGCCATCGCGGAAGCGCTCGCCGCCGAGCGTGGCCTGACCGTCATCCCGCCGTACGAGCACCCGCACATCATCGCCGGTCAGGGCACCGCGGCCCTCGAACTGATCGAGGAGGCGGGCGAGCTGGACGCCCTGATCGCCCCGGTCGGGGGCGGCGGGCTGATCGCGGGCAGCGCGACCGTGCTCAAGGGGCTGCGGGCCGGGGTCCGTGTCATCGGCGTCGAGCCGGAGGCCGGGGACGACACCAAGCGCTCCCTGGAGGCGGGCCGGCGGGTCAGCGTCCCGGTGCCCCGCACCATCGCCGACGGGCAGGCCCTCCACACGCCCGGCGAGCTGACCTTCTCCCTCAACCGGCACCTGGTCGACGAGATCGTCCTGGTGAGCGACGACGAGATCAGAGCCGCCATGCGGTTCGCCTTCGAGCGGCTGAAGATCGTCGTCGAGCCCAGCGGCGCCACCCCGCTGGCCGCGCTGCTCTCCGGCCGCGTCACCGGCCTCCCGCGCCGGGTAGGCGTGATCATCTCCGGTGGCAACATCGACACGGAACGCTTCGCGCGGCTGTGCGCGGGAGGGGAGCCCGAAGCGGAGGAGTGACCGTCTGCCGCCCGCCGCCCGCCGCCCGCCGCCCGCCGCCCGCCGCCCGCCGCCCGCCGCCCGCCTCC
>NZ_JBFATR010000018.1:0-120780 GCF_040678395.1 Streptomyces sp. NPDC052687
GGGGCCGTAGAGCCGGAACCGCAGCCCTACCCGCAAGGGGCCGTAGAGCCGGAGCCGCAGCCCTACCCGCAAGGGGCCGTGAAGCCGGAACCGCGCCTCGATCAGCACCAGCCGGGCATGCGCCTCCCACCAGGTGCGCCGCTGCCCCGAGAACAGCCGCACCGCCACCGCCGCACGGGCGATCGCGGTGTGCGGATCACCCGCGAGCCGGGCCGCGCGCGCCGCCGCCAGCAGCAGCTCCGCCTTGCGGGTGGACTGCCCGCCCATCCCGTCCAGCACCGCTATCGCCGCGTCCGCCTCCGCCAGCGCCTCCGGTGCCAGGCCGGCCGCCATCAGCACCTCGCAGCGGCGGATGTTCAGCATGAACGTCGGCGTGCCCAGCTTGGCGTACCGCTCCTCCGCCTCGTCCAGCAGCCGCAGCGCCGCCGGGATGTCCCCGGACCGGAACGCCGCCAGCCCCCGGCTCTCCACCGCGTCCGCCTTGTCGTGCTCCTGGCCGGTGGTCTCCCACAGCTTCTCCGCCGCCGTGAAGTCGGCGTCCGCCCGCTCCACCGCGCCCAGCGCCAGATGGACCGTCGCCCGCAGCGTCAGCGCCCGCGCCGTCCAGATCACGTCGTCCGCCTGCCGCAGCACGGGAATCGCCCGGCGCACGTCCTCCAGCGCCTCGCGGTGATGGCCGAGCACCCACCAGACGTACGCCCTGCGGTACCGCACCCGCGCCCGGGTATGCCCCGTACCGCGCGCCACCCCGCGCTCGAACGCCGCGAGCCCCTGTCGGGTGCGCCCCGCGTGCACCAGCGCGACCCCGAGCGTGCCGAGGACGTCCGCCTCCCGCTCCGCCGAGTCCGCGCGCGCCGCCAGATCGCGGGCACGCCGCAGGTGGTGCAGGGCGATCCGCAGATCGCCGAAATCCCGCTGCCAGATGCCGATCACCTGGTGCGCCACGGAGGCGTGCAGCGGTGACGGGTCGGCGGCGAGCACCTCCCGCGCCCGGTCCAGCGCCTCGTTCGGGGCGGCGAACACCATCGGCAGCAGTTCGAGAACCGAGTCGCTTCCCGCTCTCACCCCACGGATGGTAGTGGCCGCCGTCCCGCGGAACCACGGGCCACCGATTCGTCTCTGTATCAATCAGCGGCAGCACGGCTCTACTTGACGACCGTCGCCTCGAGGGGGAGGACACACCATGGCTCCACACCGATTCCGCGAGCAGTTCGACCAGATCCAGCGCGCGATGCCCGACGTCCCGCTCGCCATGGGACCGGACGACTCCGCCGAGTTCCTGTACGAGAAGGGAGTCGTCCTCGCCCGCGACGGCGAGGAGGCCCAGGTCGTCGAGGACACCGTCCGCACCTTCTTCACCGAGGCGCCCGACCTCACCCCCGACACGGTGCGGCGGGCGAGCCCGCCGCGCAACCGCTCCGGCATCACCCGCATCCAGGTCGGCGACCCCGGCGAGGGCGCGCCCGGCGCGGACCGCGCGGTCGCGAGCGCGCTGCGGGCGCTGCGGCAGACGGAGGGACGCGCGGGCCGCCGGCTGGTCAGCCGCAACCACGTGGTGTCGATCGCGGTCAACGCCTGCCCCGGCGACGAACCCGCGCCCGCCCCGCAGAACGAGCCGCCGAACCCGGCCGCCGCCGAGGGCCGCTACGACCCGGAGACCTCCGTCGGCGTCCTCGTCGTCGACACCGGCCTCATGAGCGACTACCGGGCCTACCCGCTGCTCGCCCACACCCGCGGCGACCTCCAGCTCCGGGAGACCGACGAGGCGGGCGTCCTCCAGCAGTACGTCGGGCACGGCACGTTCATCGCCGGCCTCGTCGCCGCCGTCGCCCCCAACACCGACGTCACCGTACGCAACTCGCTCAACGACGCCGGTGCCGTCCTG
Organism: Streptomyces sp. NPDC052687; assembly: GCF_040678395.1. Classification (NCBI taxonomy): domain Bacteria; kingdom Bacillati; phylum Actinomycetota; class Actinomycetes; order Kitasatosporales; family Streptomycetaceae; genus Streptomyces; species Streptomyces sp. NPDC052687. The sequence goes on from NZ_JBFATR010000018.1 coordinate 1,886, forward strand.
GAGTCCGAGTTCGGCGAGCGGCTGTTCGAGGCGGTCGACGCGAGCGGCTGGCCCGACATCCTCAGCCTCTCCGCGGGCACCTCCAACGGCCGCACCGACGGACTCCTCGGCGTCCAGGCGTTCATGGAGGAACTGCGCGAGCAGCGCACCCTGCTGGTCGCCTGCGCCGGCAACAACGCCAGCGCCACCCCCTTCTGGCCCGCCGCCTACGCCGACCTGCCCGACTGGGGCGACAGCGTGCTCTCGGTCGGCGCGCTGCGCGGCGACGGCGAGTTCGGCGCCTGCTTCTCCAACCACGGCGCCTGGGTAAAGGTCTACGCCCCCGGCGAGCGCCTCACCAGCGCCCTGACCGGCTGGGGCGCCCCCGTGCCGTACGTCTACCAGCACTCCACCTACGACGCCTGCCGCTACGGCTTCGGCTACGGCTGCACCTGCCAGTTCCCCCGCCACACCGGCCTGCTCAGCGAGGACAGCACCGAGGGCAAGCCGGACCAGGTGATGTTCCAGGGGCTCGCGCAGTGGAGCGGCACCTCGTTCGCCGCCCCCGTGGTCGCCGGGCTGGTCGCCGCCTACATGACGGCGCACAAGGAGCGCGACCCGCGCGCCGCCGCCCGCCGGCTCCTCGCGGACAACACCGAGTTCGCGGAGGTGCGCGGGGCGCACGTACCGGCGCTGGTGCCGCCCACCTGGCGCCCCGTCCCGGTCGCCGCGCCGCTCGCCGCCGTATGAGCGCCGGAGCAGTCCCCGCCACGGCGTACGATGACTTGCCGTACACGAGGGGTGGGGCCGTGGACCGTGCAGATGTCGGCGCGCTCGTCCAGTCCGCCGTCGACGGTGACGCGGCGGCCTGGAAGGCGCTCGTGGAAGGGCTGAGCCCCCTGGTGTGGTCCGTGGTGCGCGCGCACCGGCTCTCCGACGCCGACGCCCACGAGGTCTACCAGACGGTCTGGTTCCGCTTCGCCCAGCACCTCGGGCGGATCCGCGAACCGCACAAGGCGGGATCCTGGCTCGCGACCACCGCGCGGAACGAGTCGCTGAAGGTGATCCGCGGCTGGCAGCGGCTGACGCCGACCGACGACCCGCAACTCCTGGACCGGGTCAGCGAGGACCGCACGCCGGAGCAGTCCCTGCTCGACTCCGAGGAGGCGGCCGCGCAGAGCGAGCGGGTCCGGCGGCTGTGGCAGGAGTTCGAGGCACTGGGGGAGCGGTGCCGGCAGCTGCTGCGGGTGCTGATGGCCTCGCCGCCGCCCAGTTATCAGGAGGTGTCCGCCGCTCTGGGCATCGCCGTCGGCAGCATCGGACCGCTGCGCCAGCGCTGTCTGCGCCGGCTGCGCGCCCGACTCGACGCACGGGGAGCATCGTGAACGACATGACCAACGGCGCCGGCGGCGCCGACGACGGCTTCGGCCCCCACGACAGCGGTGACGAAACCGCCCTGGACGACGCGGAGTTCGGCGCCGGGCTGCTGGAGGAGGAGCTGCGGCAGGCCGCCGCGATCCTCGACCCGGTCCCGCCGGAGCTGTGGCGGATCGCGGTGGACGCCTACGCCCTGCACGACCTCGACGCCCGCCTCGCCGAGCTGACCTTCGACTCGCTGGTGGACGCCATCCCGGTGCGCGGCGCCGGAGACGTACCGCGGATGCTGACCTTCAGCACCGGTGAGCTGAGCGTGGACGTCGAGGTGACCGCGCACGGGCTGATCGGGCAGGTGCTGCCGCCGCAGCCCGCCCGTATCGAGGTCCTCGGCGGTCCGCACCCGGCCGTCCCCGACACCCTCACCGCCGACGCCATGGGCCGCTTCACCAGCGATCTGCCGCCCACCGGCCCGTTCGCCCTGCGGCTGCGGACCGGTGGGGAGGTGGTCGTGACGGAGTGGCTGCGGGCCTGACCGCGCGGGGCGGGGGCGTCAGCGCGACACGGCGGAGACCAGCGCGGCGAGCGCTTCCGCCAGCCGCCCCAGCCCCGGCCCCGCCGGGCCGCCCGGCTCGGCCATGTAGGTGTCCCGGCGGATCTCCACCATCAGCGCGGACACCCGCGGGTCCGTCCCGTGGAACTCCAGCGGCACGTACGTCCCGCTGAACGGGCTGTCCAGCCCGGTCTGCTCGCCGAACGCGGCGCGGGCGGCGGCGAGCAGCTCCGGCGGCGTGTGGAAGGCGTCGGTGCCCAGGCACACGGGCGGCCGGGGACCGTCCCCGTGCAGCTCGTACGGCAGCCGCTCGGTGGGGTACGAGTGCACGTCGATGATCACCGCCCGCCCGGTCGCGGCCAGCCGCGCCGCCACGGCCTCCGTCATGGCCCGCGCGTACGGCCGGAAGTAGCGCTCGATCAGCGGCTCGGGGTCGCTGTCGGCGGGCCGCAGCACCTCCCGGTGCGTGGTCCGCGTGTACACCGCCCCCATGCCGACGGCGAGCATCTCCTCCCGCTCGTCGGGGAACCGCTCCGGATCCACGACCAGCCGCGACAGCCGGTTCACGAACCTCCAGGGCGTGACGGGCGCGAGTTCGGCCGCCTCGGCGGCGATCCGGTCGGTGTGGGCGTCGACGATGTGGTCCAGCTCCCGCCGGAGCGCCTCGTCGTCCAGCACGATGCCGGCGCGGACGTCCGCCGGTATCTCCCGCGAGGAGTGCGGGACATGGAGGATCACCGGCGAGTCGTCGTCGCCGGGCAGCAGGTCGAAGGACGGACGGGACACGGGCGGCTCCGAAGGGCGTGGGACGCGGGAACGGACGAGACGGGTCCGCCCCGGTCGGGCAGTGTGCCGACCGGGGCGGATACGGGGAACCCCTGGACGGGGTGAGCGTCAGCTCAGGGAGGCCAGGGCCTCGTTCCAGGTGGCGGAGGGACGCATCACCGCGGCGGCCTTGGCCGGGTCGGGCTGGTAGTAGCCGCCGATGTCGACCGGCTTGCCCTGGACGGCGTTCAGCTCGTCGACGATCTTCTGCTCGTTCGCGGCGAGCGTCTCGGCCAGCGGCTGGAAGGCCTTGGCCAGCTCGGCGTCGTCGGTCTGCCTGGCCAGCTCCTGCGCCCAGTACAGGGACAGGTAGAAGTGGCTGCCGCGGTTGTCGATGCCGCCGACGCGACGGGTCGGGGACTTGTCCTCGTTGAGGAAGGTCGCCGTGGCGCGGTCGAGGGTGTCGGCGAGGACCTTAGCCTTCGCGTTGCCGGTGGCCGTCGCGTACTGCTCCAGCGACGGGACCAGGGCGAAGAACTCGCCCAGGGAGTCCCAGCGCAGGTAGTTCTCCTTGACCAGCTGCTGGACGTGCTTGGGCGCGGAGCCGCCGGCGCCCGTCTCGAACAGGCCGCCGCCCGCCATCAGCGGGACGACCGACAGCATCTTGGCGCTGGTGCCCAGCTCCAGGATCGGGAAGAGGTCGGTCAGGTAGTCACGCAGCACGTTGCCGGTCACCGAAATGGTGTTCTCGCCGCGGCGGATGCGCTCCACCGACAGCTTGGTGGCCTCGACCGGGCTGAGGATCCGGATGTCCAGGCCCTCGGTGTCGTGCTCCGGCAGGTACTGCTTCACCTTCGCGATCAGGTTGGCGTCGTGGGCGCGGGTCTCGTCCAGCCAGAACACGGCCGGGTCGCCGGTGGCGCGGGCGCGGGTGACGGCCAGCTTGACCCAGTCGCGGATCGCGGCGTCCTTGGTCTGGCAGGCGCGGAAGATGTCGCCCTGCGAGACCGGCTGCTCGATCAGGACGTTGCCGGCCTGGTCGACCAGGCGGACGGTGCCCGCGGCCGGGATCTCGAAGGTCTTGTCGTGGGAGCCGTACTCCTCGGCCTTCTGCGCCATCAGGCCGACGTTCGGCACCGAGCCCATGGTGGCCGGGTCGTAGGCGCCGTTGGCCTTGCAGTCCTCGATGACGGTCTGGTAGACGCCCGCGTAGGAGGAGTCCGGGATGACCGCGATGGTGTCGGCCTCCTGGCCGTCCGGGCCCCACATGTGGCCCGAGGTGCGGATCATGGCCGGCATGGAGGCGTCGACGATGACGTCCGACGGCACGTGCAGGTTGGTGATGCCCTTGTCGGAGTCGACCATCGCCAGGGCCGGGCCCTCGGCCAGCTCGGCGTCGAAGGAGGCCTTGATCTCGGCGCCCTCCGGCAGGGACTCCAGGCCCTTGAAGATGCCGCCGAGGCCGTCGTTCGGGGACAGGCCCGCGGCCGCCAGCGTCGCGCCGTAGCGCTCGAAGGTCTTCGGGAAGAAGGCGCGGACCACGTGGCCGAAGATGATCGGGTCGGAGACCTTCATCATCGTCGCCTTCAGGTGCACGGAGAACAGCACGCCCTCCGCCTTGGCGCGGGCGACCTGGGAGGCCAGGAACTCGCGCAGGTGGGCGACGCGCATCACGGAGGCGTCGACGACCTCACCGGCGACGACCGGTACGGACTCGCGCAGCACGGTGGTCGTGCCGTCCTCGGCGGCCAGCTCGATCTTCAGCGTGCCGTCCTCGGCGATGACGACCGACTTCTCGGTGGAGCGGAAGTCGTTCTGGCCCATGGTGGCCACATCGGTCTTGGAGTCGGCGGACCAGGCGCCCATGCGGTGCGGGTGGGTCTTGGCGTAGTTCTTCACCGAGGCCGGGGCGCGGCGGTCGGAGTTGCCCTCCCGCAGGACCGGGTTCACGGCGGAGCCCTTGACCTTGTCGTAGCGGGCCTTGATCTCCCGCTCCTCGTCGGTCTTCGGGTCGTCCGGGTAGTCCGGCAGCGCGTAGCCCTGGCCCTGGAGCTCGGCGACGGCGGCCTTCAGCTGCGGGATGGACGCCGAGATGTTCGGCAGCTTGATGATGTTGGCCGCGGGCGTCTTGGCCAGCTCGCCCAGCTCGGCGAGGGCGTCCGGGATGCGCTGGTCCTCGGTCAGGTACTCCGGGAACACGGCGATGATGCGGCCGGCCAGCGAGATGTCCCGCGTCTCCACGGCGACACCCGCCTGCGAGGCGTACGCCTTGACCACCGGCAGGAAGGAATACGTCGCCAGGGCCGGGGCCTCGTCAGTGTGCGTATAGATGATGGTCGAGTCAGTCACCGGGTGCTCCGCTCCACGTCTGCAACATTGCTCGACATCAAGATATCTCGTGATCGCCCCCGTCTCGACAGGGGTCCGGCCACGGTTCTCGGCCACATCGCGTGCCCGTGTCCGTCGGTCACGCCGCGTGCCGGTGTCCGTGGCCGGTCCGTCAGCCGCCCGGCTGCGGGTGGGGCGGGCGGGGCGCGCCGGTCAGGTCATGTGTGTGGGGGGGGCGGTCAGGTCATGTGGGGGGTGTCGGCATACCGGGCGGCCTCCGCGCCGACCAGGGCGCCGGCCGGCCCGAGTGACTACGGCGGGTGACTACTCCACCCCCGCGGCCGGGGCTTCGGCCGGCTCGCTCTCCGTGCTCCGCTGCTGCGGGATCACCGCCGCTCCCGGGCGCAGGGTGACCGTGCGGGCCGGGGCCGGGATGCTGATGCCCTCCGCGCGGTAGCGGCGGTGCAGGCGCTTGATGAACTCGTGCTTGATCCGGTACTGGTCGCTGAACTCGCCGACGCCCAGGATCACCGTGAAACCGATCCGCGAGTCGCCGAAGGTGTGGAAGCGGACGGCGGGCTCGTGGTCCGGGACGGCGCCGGTGACGTCGGTCATCACCTCGGTGACCACCTCGCAGGTCACCCGCTCCACGTGCTCCAGGTCGCTGTCGTAGCCGACCCCGGCCTGGACCATGATGGTCAGCTCCTGCTCGGGCCGGTTGTAGTTGGTCATGTTCGTCCCCGCGAGCTGGCCGTTGGGGATGATGACCAGGTTGTTGGAGAGGTTGCGGATGGTGGTCTGCCGCCAGTTGATGTCGGTGACGTAGCCCTCCTCGCCGCTGCTCAGCCGGATGTAGTCGCCCGGCTGCACGGTCTTCGAGGCGAGGATGTGAATGCCCGCGAAGAGGTTGGCGAGGGTGTCCTGGAGGGCCAGCGCGACCGCCAGACCGCCCACGCCGAGCGCGGTGAGCATCGGGGCTATGGAGATGCCCAGGGTCTGGAGCACCACCAGGAAGCCGAGCGCCAGCACCATCACGCGGGTGATGTTCACGAAGATCGTGGCCGAGGCGGCGACGCCCGAGCGGGACTGGGCCACCGACCGGACCAGATCGGCCACGACCCGCGCCGCCGCCAGCGTCACCACGAAGATCAGCAGGACCGTGAGGGCCTGGTTGGTGTGGTGCTGCACGGTCCGGGTCAGCGGCAGCACCGCCGCCGCGGCCGCCGCGCCGCCGACGACCGCCGCCCACGGCACCACCGTGCGCAGCGCGTCCACGATGACGTCGTCGCCGCTCCAGCGGGTGCGGTCGGCCTGCTTGCCCAGCCAGCGCAGCAGCAGCCGCAGCGCGAACGCCGCCAGCAGGCCCGCGGCCAGCGCGATGCCGGCGAGCATGAAGTCGTCCAGGGTCAGCGCGCGGGTCATCGGTCACCTCCGGAGGGACGATCCGCGGCAAACGGGGCCGCCGGCGGCCGGATGTGAAGTGTCGTCACGTTGTCACCTGCTCGAATTCCGGGATGTGCGAGCGCTCATCCTGCCGTATCCGGCACGCGTGTTCGCACCGGGAGGCGGAGTCTCGGCCGCTGCCGGGCGGGGGCGGTGGAGTGCAGCCGACGCGTTCCCGGCCGCCGGTCCGGCGTCGCACACGCGGAGTCGGACGAGCGCCCGCGGCGTGGGCGCTCAGCGCCACGACGCGCGGCGACCTGGCGCCGGCGCCGGCCGCGCTTGCGGGAACGCCCCCGGACAACGCTGCGACGATCGCCGCCGTCGGCGGACGGATCGAATGGCGCGGCGCGTGGCGCTCCCGTGGGACCTGAAGGGCGGGATGGAGGGACCTGCGCTGCAAGGCCCGGCGGCCTTCCCGCCCCGGCGGGCCGGAGACCCGCGTCTCGGGGGCCATGGGTTCCGGCCGTCTCGGGAGCCATGGGTTCCGGCCGTCTCGGGGGCCGTGGGTTTGGGCCGGCTGGGGGTCCGCCACGCTCGGCGGTGAGGCACCGCGCCGGGGGAGCGGGGCAACCGGCCCGCCGGACGCCGGCCCGCCGGACACCGCCCCCTGCCGGACCGACCCGGCGGCCGGACCCGGGAAGTTCCGGCCGGCACCGCGGCACCGGCCGACCCCGCGGCACCGGCGGGCGCCCTGGCGCGGGCAGGTCCGGCCGACCCCGCGGCACCCGCGACCCCGCGGCACCGGCGGGCCCGGCGGGCGCCGTGGCGCGGGCAGGTCCGGCCGGCACGGCGGCACCGGCGGGCCCGGCAGTCACCGCAGCGGGGGCAGGTCCCGCAGGCACCGCAGCGCGGGCAGGTGCCGCGGGCGCCGTGGCGCGCGCACGGCTCAGACGATGCCCTCGGCCAGTTCCGCCTGTTCGTGGTCGGTGCCGTACGCGGCGGTCGTCGGGGTGCCGTACGAGCGGCGGGCGACGAACCACCACACGGTGGCCAGGACGAGGACGACGGCGAGCGCGACGGACGCGTAGTTCATCGTGTCGACCGTCACCGGCGAGGACTGCGGCAGACAGAACAGCACGGTCACGAACGCCACCCACACCACCGCGATCCAGCCGATCGGCCTGCTCCAGCGGCCCAGGTGCCAGGGGCCCGGCGTGAAGCGGTCACCGGCGCGCAGACGCAGGTAGACGGGGATGGCGTACGCGGGGGTGATGCCGATGACGTTGATCGCGGTGACCGCGCCGTACGCCGTCGCCGAGTACAGGGACGGCAGGGCCAGGACGCAGGCCACCGCCACCGACAGCCAGACGGCGGCGACCGGGGTCTGGGTGCGCACGCTCACCTTGCGCCACAGCTGTGAGCCGGGCAGCGCCCGGTCCCGGCTGAACGCGAACACCATCCGGCTCGCGGCGGCGACCTCGGCGTTGCCGCAGAACAGCTGGGCCACGATGACCACCAGCAGCAGCGCGCTCGCGCCGTCGGTGCCGAGCCCGTCGAGCAGGATCTGCGCGGGCGGCACCCCGGTCTCGCTGGCGCGCGTCGCGTCGTAGTCCCGGATGGCGAAGGTCAGACCGGCGAGCAGTACGAAACCGGCGACCCACGACACCCAGATGGCGCGCACGATGCCGCGTGCCGCCGCCACCGAGGCGCCCGCGGTCTCCTCGGACAGGTGCGCGGAGGCGTCGTAGCCGGAGAACGTGTACTGGGCGAGCAGCAGGCCGATCGCGGCGACGTACAGCGGGTTGGACCAGCCGGTGTCGTTGACGAACTCGGTGAAGACGAAGGACGGCGACTGGTGGTGGTCGGGGACGATCGCCAGCGCGCCGACGATCAGCGCGACACCGCCGAGGTGCCACCACACGCTGATGGAGTTGAGCACGCTGACCAGGCGCACGCCGAACAGGTTCAGCACGGCGTGCAGCAGCAGGATGACGACGAAGATCAGCATCGTCTTCTCCGGCGTCGGCTGGAAGCCCCACTGCAGGTTCAGGAACGCCCCGGTGAACAGGGCCGCGCCGTAGTCGATGCCGGCGATGGCGCCGAGCAGACCGAGCAGGTTCAGCCAGCCCGTGTACCAGCCCCAGCGGCGCCCGCCGAGCCGGTCGGCCATGTAGTACAGCGCGCCGGAGGTGGGGTACGCGCTGGTGACCTCCGCCAGCGCGAGCCCCACGCACAGCACGAACAGGCCGACGCCGGCCCAGCCCCACAGCATCACCGCGGGGCCGCCCGCGCCCATGCCGAAGCCGTACAGCGTCATGCAGCCGGACAGGATCGAGATCACGGAGAAGCTGATCGCGAAGTTGCCGAAGCCGCCCATCCGGCGGGCGAGCACCGGCCGGTAGCCCAGTTCGCGCAGGCGTTGCTCCTCGTCCGGGAGCGGGGCGCCTTGGGGGGTGCGGGGCATGCGGGACCTCCTGGGAGACGGAACGGGGGACGTCAGGGGTGGCGGTGCGCTCCGGACCTGCTGCGGGCGCGGGCCAGCAGGAACACCTCCACGGCCTGGGCGTGGTCGCCCGGCGTGGCGGTGCGGTGCGCCCAGGGCAGCGGTGTCCAGTACGGGCCGAGCGCGTCGAACACCCGGTCCGCCTCGGTGAACTGGAGCGCGCCCCACAGGGCGTGGGCGAGGTGGTTCAGGTCGAGCGGAGCGCGCTCGGCGGCCGTGGTGTGCTCGAACCAGCCGTGGAACGCGCGCCGGGCCTCCCGGCAGGCGTCCTCGGCGACCCAGTGCAGATCGAGCGCGGCCTCGCGTCCGCCGCCGCGCCGGTAGCGCTCCACCCGGACGTACAGCGGCAGCAGATGCAGCGGTGAGCCCGGCGGCGCCGCGTCGGCCGCCCAGTGCGCGAAGCCGACCGCCTCGGCCAGCCGCCCGGACGCCGAACGGCCGTACAGGAACTGGAGCATGCGGTGGTAGGCCTCGCGGTTGCACGGGTCGCGCTTGTCGGCCTCGGCGAGCAGACCCCAGGGCCCCGGCGGAAGCATCGGCTCCGGGGGCGCCACGCGGTGTTCCGTCCAGCGCTGGTCCTCGTCCAGCCGGGCCAGCGCCAGCAGGCACACCCAGGGCACCGGGTCGTTGGGCGCGGCACGCGTGAGCGCGTCGCACGCCCGCCACGCCTCGTGCCACAACTCCACGGTCCTCCCGTGCCGTTCCCGGTGCGCGCGCAGGGCACGCTCGACGGCCACCCGGGCGTGCATCAGGGCGGCCGGCCCGCTGTGCGGCTCCTCGGCGAGCCAGGCCCGCACCACGTCGGTGCCGGCCGCGGCGGCGGCGAGCACCTGGGTGCGCTGCGTCCACTGCCCCCACGAGGCGGTCTCGGCGAGCAGGGCGCGCATCGACATCCAGCGACCGGCGCGCAGCTCCTGGAGGGCGGCGCGCAGCGCGGTGTCGGGTCCGGCGGGATCGTAGGCGGGGCGTGCTCCGTCTTTGGCCATCACCCTCCCGCCCCGGTCAACGGGCGGGACATGACGGCAGGGTGGTGTGACAACAGCCCTCCCCCGAGCGGCGGTTGAGGAGATCGTGTTCGGTCGGCCGTCACTATAGAGGCGTGTGATCCGGACGAGTCGTCTGTTTCGCCATCCGGGAAACCAACCGTGCCCGCAGCAGGGTTGACAGCGGGTCAGCGGCGCTTGACGTCGTGTGGCCGTCGACGGCAGGCTGTCCGTCCGTGATCACCACGGCCCGGGAGGCGCGATGACAGGACCGGTACTCGCCGTCGACCAGGGCACTTCCGGCACCAAGGCGCTGGTGATCTGCCCTGAGCGCGGCGTCCTCGGCACCGGTTTCACGCCCGTGCGCCCCCGCTTCCTGCCCGGCGGCCTGGTCGAAGTGGACCCCGCCGAGCTGTACGACTCGGTGGTCGACGCCGGACGCCGGGCGCTCGCCGAGGCCGGCGAACCGATCACCGCCCTCGGGCTCGCCAACCAGGGCGAGACCGTCCTGGCCTGGGACCCGGCCACCGGCCGCCCGCTCACCGACGCCCTCGTCTGGCAGGACCGCCGCGCCGAGACCATCTGCGCGGAACTCGCCGAGCACGCCGAGGAATTACGCGAACTGACCGGCCTGCCGCTGGACCCGTACTTCGCCGCACCGAAAATGGCCTGGATACGACGGAACTTGACCACCGAGGGGGTGGTGACGACCAGCGACGCCTGGCTGGTCCACCGGCTCACCGGCGCCCTGGTCACCGACGCCGCCACCGCCGGCCGCACCCAGCTCCTCGACCTCGACAGCGCGGCCTGGTCACCGCGGGCACTGGACCTGTACGGCCTCTCCGGCGAACGGCTCCCCGAGGTCGTCGACACCGCCGGCCCCGTCGGCACCACCACCGCCTTCGGCCCCGAGATCCCCCTCACCGGCCTCGTCGTCGACCAGCAGGCCGCCCTGCTCGCCCAGCGCGTCACCGCCCCCGGCGGCGCCAAGTGCACCTACGGCACCGGCGCCTTCCTCCTCGCCCACACCGGCGACCGCCCGCGCCGCTCCGCCTCCGGCCTGGTCAGCTGTGTCGCCTGGCGGCTCGCCGGACACACCAGCTACTGCCTCGACGGCCAGGTCTACACCGCCGCGTCCGCCGTCCGCTGGCTCACCGGCCTCGGCGTCATCCAGGGCGCCGCCGACCTCGACACCGTCGGCGCGGCCGTGCCCGACAGCGGCGGCGTCACCTTCGTCCCCGCCCTCGCCGGGCTCGCCGCCCCCTGGTGGCGCGGCGACCTGCGCGGCTCGCTCACCGGGCTCGGCCTCGACACCGGCCCCGGACACCTCGTGCGCGCCCTGTGCGAGGGCCTGGCCGCCCAGGTCGCCGAACTCGCCGACGCCGCCGCCGACGACCTCGGCACCCCGCTCGGCACCCTGCGCGTCGACGGCGGCCTCACCCGCTCCGCCCTCCTCATGCAGACCCAGGCCGACCTCCTGCAACGCCCCGTCGAGGTGTCCGCCCTGGCCGACGCCACCGCCCTCGGCGCGGGCGCCCTGGCCCGCCTCGGCGCCACCCCCGGCCTCACCCTCGCGGACGCCCTGCCCGACGGGAAACCGTCCGCCGTCTACGAGCCCCGCGTCACCCCGGACGAGGCGGCCGAACGCCGGGCGAACTTCCGCACGGCGGTCGCCGCGCTGCTGCACGGTGAGCCGGCGTGACGGTCACCTTCGAAGGACCCCTGCCCGGCGAACCGTACGACGTGGCCGTGGTCGGCGCGGGAGTGGTCGGCGCCGCGATCGCCCGCGCGCTCGCCCGCCACCCCCGGCTGCGGGTGGCGCTGGTCGAGGCGCAGGACGACGTCGGCCAGGGCACCTCCAAGGCCAACACCGCCATCCTGCACACCGGTTTCGACGCCGTGCCCGGCTCCCTGGAGGCCCGGCTGGTCCGCGAGGGCGCCCGGCTGCTCGCCGCGTACGCCGCCGAGTCCGGCATCCCCGTCGAACGGGTCGGCGCCCTCCTCGTCGCCTGGGACGAGGACCAGCTCGCCGCCCTGCCCCGGCTCGCCGCGAAGGCCGCCGCGAACGACTGCCACGACACCCGCCTCCTCGACGCCGCCGAACTGTACGCCCGCGAACCGCACCTCGGCCCCGGCGCGCTCGGCGCCCTGCACATCCCCGGCGAGAGCGTCATCTGCCCCTGGACGACCCCCCTCGCCTACGCCACCCAGGCCGTCCGCCACGGCGTCCACCTGCACCTGAACTGCCGGGTCGGACAGGCCGGCCGACGGGACGGCCTGCACGAGCTGACCACCACCCGCGGCACCCTGCGCGCCCGCCGCCTCGTCAACGCCGCCGGGCTGCACGCCGACACCCTCGACCGCCTGCTCGGCCACGACGACTTCACCGTCACCCCGCGCCGCGGCCAGCTCCTCGTCTACGACAAGTTCGCCCGCCCCCTCGTCCGGCACATCCTGCTGCCCGTCCCCACCGCGCTCGGCAAGGGCGTCCTGGTCGCCCCCACCGTCCACGGCAACGTCCTGCTCGGCCCCACCGCCGAGGACCTGGACGACAGACACGCCACCGGCTCCACCGCCGACGGCCTGCGCACCCTGCGCGCCCAGGGCCGCCGCGTCCTGCCCGCCCTGCTCGACGAGGAGGTCACCGCCGTCTACGCCGGGCTGCGCGCCGCCACCGAGCACGACGACTACCAGGTCCGCGCCCACCCCGGACAGGGATACGTCACCGTCGGCGGCATCCGCTCCACCGGACTCACCTCCTCCCTCGCCCTCGCCGAACACGTCCTCGGCCTGCTCACCGAGACCGGACTCGACCCCGGCCCCGCCCGCGACCTCGAACCGGTGCGCATGCCCAACCTCGGCGAAGCCTTCCCACGCCCCTACCAGCGGCCCGACCTCATCGCCGCCGACCCCCGCTACGGCACCCTCGTCTGCCACTGCGAACGCGTCACCCTCGGCGAGATCCACGACGCCCTCACCTCCACCCTCCCGCCGCGCTCCCTCGACGGGCTGCGCCGCCGCACCCGCGCCCGCGCGGGCCGCTGCCAGGGCTTCCACTGCGGGGCCGCCGTCCGCGCGCTGTTCGAGGAGGCCCGCCCATGACGGCCGTACGACACGTCGACGTGCTCGTCGTCGGCGCCGGACCCGCCGGACTCACCGCCGCCAAGGCCCTGGCCGCGAGCGGCGCCGGCCGGGTGGAGGTGCTGGAACGGGAGCGGACGCCCGGAGGAGTGCCCCGCAGCTGCGCGCACGGCGGCTTCGGCACCTGGCGCCGCCCGCTCACCGGCCCGCGCTACGCCCGCGACCTGGTGGAGGCCGCCGCCCGCGCGGGGGCGGTCCTGCGCACCGGCGTGACCGCACTCGACTGGACGGGCCCGCTCGACCTGGCCACGGTCGGCCCCGAGGGGCCTCGGACGATCCGCGCGCGGGCCGTCGTGCTGGCCACCGGCGCCCGCGAACGCCCCCGCGCGGCCCGCCTCGTGCCCGGCACCCGCCCCGCCGGCGTCTACACCACCGGCGAACTCCAGCAGGCCGTCCACCTCTACGGGCAGCCGGTCGGCACCCGCGCGGTGATCGTCGGCGCGGAGGACGTCTCGTACGCCGCCGCCGGCACCCTGCGCCGCGCCGGCACCGCGGTCGTCGCCCTGGTCACCGACCTGCCCGGCCACCGCACCGCACCCGCGCGAGCCCTCGACACCCGGCTGCGCCGCGGCGTCCCGCTGCTCACCGGCACCACCGTCACCGAACTCCTCGGCCACGGCCGCCTGTCGGGCGTCCGCGTCCGTCATCACGACGGCCGTACGGCCGTCCTGCCCTGCGACACCGTCGTGTTCACCGGCGACTTCGTCCCCGACCACGAACTGGCCCGGCGCGGCGCCCTCGCCCTCGACCCCCGCACCCGCGGCCCCGCCGTCGACGGCGCCCTGCGCACCTCCCGCCCCGGCGTGTTCGCCGCCGGCAACGTGCTGCACGCGGTGGAACGGGCGGCGACGGCGGCCCGGGAAGGGGCGCACGTGGCCGCATCGGTGGCCGCGTCGCTCGCCGGAGGCGACTGGCCCGCCGGGGTGCCGCTGACCGTGGATCCGCCGCTGCGCTGGATCACCCCCGGCCGCGTCACCCCGGCCGACGCCCTGCCGTACACCCTGCGCACGGCGGCCCGCCTGACCCGCCCGCTCGTCGAGGTCGGCCAGGACGGCCGTGTCCTGCACCGGGAGCGGGTGCGCGGCGCCGCCGCCGGGCGGTCCCTGACGCTGACGGCCCGCTGGACCCACCGGGTCGACCCGGACGGAGGGCCGGTGCGGGTGAGGGTCGTCTGACCCACCGCGCGGGAGGGCCGCAACCGGACACCCGATCACGCCTCCGGGCACGGAACGCGCGGGAACGCGGAACCGGTCCGGCACGCGGGGGACGTCGTGCCGGACCGGGGTTTCGCGGGTGCCGTGCGGTCAGGAGCCGCGCTTGGCCGGGAAGGCGTGGGCGCGGGCGCCCACGACCACGAGCAGGACCGGGACCAGGAGGATCACGACGCTCCACGGGAAGGACGTGGGGCCGAGGGCGTCGAGGAGGACACCGCCGGCCACACCGCCGGCGGCCATGAAGCTGTTCCAGATCGTCACCAGCAGGGCCTGTCCGCGGTCGCCGCCGGCGTCGGTGACGGCCGTCTGCAGCAGGGTGGCCAGACCGCCCCAGCCGAGACCCCACAGGACCATGGCGCCGTAGACCGCGAACGAGCTGTCGGCGAGCAGGGCCAGCAGGACCGACGCCACGAGGAACAGCACGGCGCTGGCGATGGTCAGCTGGCGCAGCTTGCGGTCGATCAGGGCGCCGGTGATGAAGATGCTGACCATGGAGGCGATGCCGAACACCAGCAGCACGGTGTCGCGGTCGCCGCCCATGTCGTACTCGTCGAGGAAGGTGGCGATGTAGGTGTAGAAGGTGTTGTGGGCCAGGACGTACGCGGCGACCACGAACAGGATCGCGGCGACGCCGGGGAGGCGGAAGGCCTGGAGGATCGGCTCACGGTGGCCCGGCTTCTGGCCGGGGTGGTCCGGGACCGACGCGAGGATCCACACCACCAGCAGCAGCGAGACCAGCGCGATCAGACCGAACGTCAGCCGCCAGCCGAACAGCGAACCGAGGAAGGTGCCCGCCGGGATGCCCAGGGACAGGGCGAGCGGAATACCGAACATGGCGATCGCGATCGCCCGGCCCGCGAGGTGAGGCGGCGCCAGCCGGCGGGCGTAGATGACGAGTTCGCCCCACACCGCGGCCGCGGCGACACCGGCGATCAGCCGGAACGTCATCGTGAGGGCGTAGTTGGAGGAGACGGCCGTCACCAGGTTGGCGACGACGAACGCCAGCACGGACACCACCATCAGCCGCTTGCGCTGCCAGGTCGCGGTCGCTGCGGCCAGCGGGACGGCGGCCACACCGGTGGCGATCGCGTAGACGGTCAGTGTCTGCCCCGCAGCGGACTCACTGACCGAGAGGTCGCGGGCCATCTCGGGCAGCACACCCGCGGGCAGCGCCTCGGTCAGGACCATCATGAAGGCCGCGGTGGCGAGCGCGAGCAGGGGGGAGAGGGGGAGCTTGCGGTCTTCCGCTGCCGGAACTGACTCTTCCGGCAGGTGAGTCGGGGACGTAGACGTTGACATGCTTGTATCCTCAAAGGGTCACATTGATGTGAAGGTCAAGGCGCTGAGTTGTGAGGTGGGTCATATGCGGATCGGGGAGCTGGCGGACCGTACCGGAACGCCCCGCAGACTGCTGCGTTACTACGAGGAGCAGGGGCTGATCGTCCCCAGCCGTTCGCCGAACGGCTACCGCGACTACCACGAGGGTTACGTGGACCGGGTGTTGCAGATCCGGGGCCTGCTCGACTCCGGACTGCCGACCCGGGTCATCAAGCAGCTGCTGCCGTGCCTGCACAGCAAGCCCCGGGCGATCCACATCACCGATCCCACCCCGGAGACGATCGCCACGCTGGAGCGTGAACTCGAGCGCATTTCCGAGCGGATCCAGTGCCTGGTCCGCAGCCGGGACGCCATCGCCGACTACCTCGAGACCACCCGCCGTTCCCAGCAGCCGGCCGCCGTGGCGGCGGCCGGCTCCGGCGCGGCCCCGCGTTACGAGACCGCGGGCGTCTGAACGTACTGCACGGCGTTGTCGAGGACGATGCCGTGGCTCTTGACGTCGATGACGATGCGGTCGCCGTCGGCGATGCGGAACCCGTCGTGGTAGCTGGCCTTGTCCGCGCCCAGCAACACGTAGTTGACCATCTCGGGCCGCCGCACCGCCGGGAAGGTGAACAGGTGGTCCATCATGTCCCGGACGGTGAAGTAGAGGGCGTCCTCACCGCAGTCGAAGGGGCCTTCCCACGCGGTGACGCCGTCGCGCTCGATGGTGACGCGGCCGGTCACCGAAGCCGGCGGCGCGCCGAGGAACAGCCACGGCGCGATCGAGGTGTCGCACAGCTTGCAGTACGGGTTCCAGCCCGGGTTCTCGATGTGCAGGCCGATGTCGCACAGGTCGTTGGCGATGGTGTAGCCCGCGTAGTGCGGGTTGCCGTCGGCGTCGTTGACGTAGACGAGCGCGACCTCCGGCTCCTCGATCAGGGCGCGGACGTTCTGCGGGACGACCAGCGGGTCGCCGGGCATGCGCAGCCAGGAGCCGAAGCCTTTGAAGAACCAGTTCGGCGGGACGAACTCCTCGCCCTCGGTCGGCTGTCCCTCGAACTTGGACTTGTGGGTGCGCATGAAGCCGCTCAGCAGGGCGTTGCCGGTGGCCTGGGGCAGCAGCGGCGGCAGGTAGCGCAGTTCCTCCTCGCCGCCCTCCACCGTGACCGACTCGGCGTCGGCCTTGATGGCGTCGACGACCTGCTCGGGCCGCTCGGCGGCGATGAACTCGGCCTGGAGACGGCCGTCGGAGACCTTGTACAGCGTCACGGGCCGGCCGGGCTCGGGCTTCTCGAAGCCCACCCACCGGGCGTCCTGGTACTCGCATTCGAAGAGGATGGTCATGGCTGGGGCCCTCCTAGGCCCGTGATCGGGGTCGGTCCGACGCGACCGGGGCATCGGACGGGTGGACGTCGGTCGGGTGGATGTCGGTCGGCCGGGCGTCGCTCGGGTGGATGCCGGACGGCTGGCTGCCGGTCGGCTGGCTGCCGGTCGGGTGGACGAGGTCGGTCAGGACGTCGTGGATCCGGTCGACGGCCGCGCGGATCCAGGGCAGTCCGAGCGGGTCGGCGGTGGCGAGCGCGGCGGCGCGCTGCTCGTCGGTGTCGCCGTACAGGCGACTGGTGGCCGCCCGCAGCCGCAGCGGGTCCGGCGACTCGCCGAAGGCGGAGGCGGGCAGCACGCCCACGCCGTACCGGTCGGTGAACAGCCGGGCCAGCTCGTCCCCGGTGCGCACACCGTGCGTGAGGGCGAGCCGGTCCCGCAGCGGCTCGAAGTCCGGGTACAGGTAGCAGGTGGCCACCACCGGAGCCAGCAGGGCGCCGGCCGCGGTGAACCGCTCCGCGACCGCCCGGGCGACCGTCGCGTGCAGCCGCCGCGCGGCGACCACATAGGCGGTGATCTCCGGTGGCTCGGCGAAGGCGCGGGCCGCCGCCGCCTGGATGGGCGCGGGCGGGCTGGACCAGATCTGGCTGGCGACGGCCACCAGCCGGGTGTGCAGCTCCCGCCCGGCCGGGCTGTCGGGCAGCCGGGCGACACCGGTGCGCCAGCCGCCCACGGCCAGGTTCTTGGTCAGCCCGGTCGTCACCACCGTCCGCTCGGGGGCGAACACCGCCGGGGAGACCACGGGCGTGGCCGGGTCGAAGACGAGGTCGCAGTAGATCTCGTCGGAGATGATGAAGAGATCCAGCTCACGCGCGGCCTCGCCGAGCCGCCGGACCGTGTCGGGCGAGGCGACGGTGCCGGTGGGGTTGTCCGGCACCGTCACCACGACCGCGCGCGGGTCGCGCCCCGCGGCCCGCGCCGCGCCGACGGCCTGCCGCAGCCGGTCCGGATCGGGCACCCCGCCCTGCCCGGGCAGGACCGGCACGTCGATGGCCCGCGCACCGACGAGCCGGGCCTGCGCGGCGTAACTGACCCAGCTGGGCCGGGGGATGACGACGTCCCCGCCGACCGCCATGAGCAGGGCGAACAGCAGCGGCTTGCTGCCCGGCCCGGCGACCACCAGCTCCGGGTCGGCCGCGAGACCGCGCCGCTGCCAGTAGCCGGCCGCCGCCTCGCGCAGCGGCGCACCGCCGGCCACGGAGCCGTAGGCCCCCTCGTGCGCGGCCTCGGCGAGCCAGACCCGCATCCCCTCGGGGACGGGCAGGCCGATCTCGCCGCTGGCCATGGACAGGACCTGTTCGCCGGCCTGGCGTCTGCGGGCGAGGGCTTCGTCGGCGGCGAGCGTCGCCGACGCGGTCACCTGTGCGGGAACGGGCATGGGGGGCTCCACGGGTCGGAGGACGGTGGTTCGGTGGTGCGCGGCGGGGTCACGCCTCGGCGTAACGCCGCCGCAGTTCGGCCTTGCGGACCTTGCCGGTGAGCGTCTTCGGCAGCGCCTCGATGACCTCCACACGCTCGGGCCAGAACCGCGGGTCCTGGTCGGCCGCGCGCAGCTGGGCGCGTACGTCCTCCAGCGTCGGGCGGGCGTCGCCGCTGGGCACGACGACCGCGACGATCACGTCGTCGACCTGCCCGCTCGGTCCGATCAGCGCCGCCTCGGTGACCAGCGGGTGGCTCGCGATGATCGCCTCCAGCTCGGTCATCGGCACGACGATGCCGTCGCGCATGATGGCGTCCTTGGCGCGGCCCAGGATGCGGATGCCGCCGCGTCCGTCCTCGCGGGCCACGTCACCGGTGTCGAACCAGCCGTCGGCGGTCAGTTCGGCCGCGAAGACGTCCTCGCGCTTGTAGTAGCCGAGCGCCTGGGAGGCGCCGCGCACCCGCAGCCGGCCCACCGCGGCCCGCTTGCCCGGGTCGTGGCAGGCGTCGATGCGGATCTCCATGGAGTCGATCGCCTGCCCGTTGCTGTGCGCCGCCCAGTCCTGGTTGTAGTCGAGGCGGGTGATCGTGACGGGCCCGTACTCGGACATGCCCCACACCGAGTAGGTGCGCGCGCCGAGCGTCTCGCGCAACTCGTCGACCAGCGGCTGGAGTACGGGCGCGGAGCCGGTGACCACGTGCCGCAGGGTCGTGACGTCGCGCGGGACGGCCCGCTGGGAGGCGGCGACGTCGGTCAGCGTCGGCGGCGGCCCGTACAGCAGGTTCGCGCCGTAGCGTTCCACCAGGTCCAGCAGCGTGGCGTTGTCCTTCACGTCCTGGAAGGCCACCGTGCCACCGAGCATCACCCCGGCGAGCACGCCCTGGGCGAAGCCGGAGTAGTGGACCAGCGGGGTGGTGACGGCGGCGACGAGACCGTCGTCCAGCAGGAAGTGGTCGACATAGCCCCGCACCGCCGAGTGCACCGTGTTCTGGCTGTGCAGGACACCCTTGGACTCGCCCGTGGTCCCGGAGGTGAACAGCACCACGAACGGGTCGTCCGGGCCGAGTTCACGGACCTCCGGGTCGTCCGCGAGCCGCTCCTCCCAGGGCTGGGCGACGAAGTGGTCGTGGAAGCCCAGCGTGCCCTCGGGGCGGTGTCCGTCGACCACCACCACGTGCTCCAGCGGCAGTTCGGACCGCAGCGCGGCGACCGTGCCGGCGAGCGGGTAGCCGTCCCACTCCGGCACCGTGACACACACGCGCGCTTCCGTCAGCGCGAGGCGGTGCCGCAGCTCGTCCTCCCGGCAGTCGGGGGCGATCGGGCAGATCACCGCGCCGACCCGGATGCAGGCGAACATCAGCGGCACCATCTCCCACCGGTTGGGGAGCTGCACGGCGACGAAGTCACCGTGCCCGACGCCCAGTTCGCGCAGCGCGCCGGCGAACCGCTCGGTGAGCCGGGCCAGGTCCGCGTAGCCGAGGGTGTCGGTACGCGCCTCGCGCAGCCGGCGCCCGGCGATCGCCAGCTTGTGCGGCCGCTCGCGGGCCTGCCGGCGCAGGTCGTCCAGGAAGGTCTCGTCCCGCCACCAGCCGCGGCGCCGGTACTCCGCCGCCCGGTCGTCGGCGGAGGCGGTGGCCAGGCCGGTGTGCGTGGCCGTGGTCATCACAGCTCCTTTCGGCGGGCGGCCAGCAGTTCGGGCAGCGGGTTGCCGGCGCGGGCGGCGGAGATCTCCAGCAGGTCCCGGGTGTTCTGCCGGACCCGGTCGGCGACCCAGTCGAAGACCCACTGCTTGCGGGCGTCCGCCGGCAGCTCGAAGGGGACGACGCGGGTGACCGCGAGCGCGGCCGAGCCGGCCCCGCCGATGTTGGCGATCACGCCCGGCACCAGGTCCGCGCCGGAGGCGGCTACCTTCTCGCGGGCTTCGTCGGTGGAGGCGAGGTTGGCGCCCTCGACGACCAGCCGGGCCCGCAGCCGGTGCGCGTTCTCGGTGTTCAGGGCGTGCTTCTGCGCGGCGAGGATCAGCAGGTCGGCGTCGACGTCCAGCCAGGCGTCCGGCTCGGACGAGAGCGTGACGTGCTGCGGCAGCCGGGTGCGGTCGATGTGCCCGAACTCGTCGGTGACGGCGATCAGGTCGGCCACCGGGAGGCGGTCGGCGCTGATGGTGCCGCGCACGTCGGCGACGCCCACCACGACATGGCCGCGGTCCTCCAGGAACCGGGCGACCGCGCGGCCCACCGCGCCGAAGCCCTGCACCACCACCCGGGCCGGCCCGGTGTGCCCCCTGGCCTCCAGCGCGGTGACCGCGGCGACGCCCACGCCGTGACCGGTGGCGTCGATCAGCGGCTCGTAGTAGGTGCGCCAGTCGATGGGCATGTCGGGGGCGCCCAGCCGGTAGCGCGGGTCGTAGCCGGCCTCGGCGAAGAAGACGGCCCGGTCGGCCGGGGTGACGCCCATGTCGATGCCGAGGTGGATACCGCCGTGCAGCAGCGGCTTGACGGTCCGGCCGAAGGTGCGGAACGTCTCCTCACGGTTGGTGCCGTCGGAGACGATGCCGCCCTTGGCGCCGCCGATGCGCAGGCCGGCGAGGGTGAACTTGTGGGTCATGTCGCGGGCCAGCCCGCGCACTTCCTCCTCGGTGACCCCGGGGGTCATGCGGACGCCGCCCATCGCCAGCCCGTCGACGAGGGAGTCGACGACGACCCAGCCCTTGACGGCGCCGCCGCTGCCGTACAGATGGGTGACGAACGCCGGGTCCTGCGGTTCTTCCAGAACGCTCATGGTCAATTCCTCAGTGGGTCGGTGAGTCGGTGGGTCGGTGGAGCGGTGGAGTGGTCGAGCGGTGGAGTGGTCGAATGGTGGGGTGGTCGAGCGTGGAGGGGTGGGGTGAGGGGAGGGCGGTCACTGGTAGAGCTGCGCGAAGCCGCGCAGGATCTCCAGACCGTCGCTGCGGAACTCCAGGTGGGCCTGCGCGCCGAAGATGCGGCCGTCGTCGGAGCGCAGGAACTCCACGGGCGCGTGCTCGGAGCGGCCGATGGAGCGGAAGCCCTTCGGGGCCTCCTGCAGATACAGGGTGTGCCGGTGGAACACGGTCACCGTCGGCTTGACGTGGGTGAACAGGGCCTCTTCCTTGTCCACCTGGACCTCGTAGCCGCCGACCCGCTGCGGGCCCTCCGCGAGGCGCCCGCCGGCCGACACCGCGAGGATCTGCATACCGCCGCAGATCCCGAACACCGGGACGTCGGCGTTCATCACCAGATCGACGAGCGGCTTGTAGTAGTCGCGGTCGTACGCCCGCACCTTGGTGCCGCTCAGCACGACGGCCTGGTAGCGGCCGTCGAGCCGGGCGGGCACCGAGGCGGCGTCCACCGCGTCGGTCTCGGAGCCCAGCTGTTCGAACCGCGCCCGCAGTTGCCTCAGCGACAGGGTTCCGTTGTTGACCACCAGGACACGGGATTTCGCCACGTGTTCGCTCCTCAGTCTCGCGTGATGACGGTGCCGGTGCGGGCGGCGAGCAGCTCACTGACGGGCGCGCTGCCGATGACGACCCGCGCCACGCCCTGGTCCAGCGCCTCGCCGGCCGCGCGCAGCTTCTTGCGCATGCCGCCGGTGGCGCCGTTGTCCCGGAACCGGGCGGCCGCCTCGGCCGTGATCCGGGGCACCGGCTCGCCGTCGATCAGCAGGTGGGCCACGTCGGTGACCAGGACCAGGTCCCGGGCCCCGGTGGCGCCCGCGATGGCCGCCGCGGCCCGGTCGGCGTCGGTGTTCACCTCCCGGCCCGCGCCGTTCCTGGCCAGCGGGGTGACCAGGTAGGCGTGGCCCGGCTGGAGGTTCTTCAGCGGGGCCGGGTCCACCCCGGTGATCGGGCCGACCAGGTTCTCCAGCTCGACCAGCTGCTTGCCCTGCCACCACCAGCGCTCGGCCTCGCCCGCGCTGACCAGGCCGTCGCTGCCGAGCAGCCGTTCGGCGGTGATGCCGCGCCGGCTCAGCCGCTCGAACACGTCCTCGGCCAGCTGGGCGCTGACGGTCTTGATGTCGGCGATGACCTCCGGCGTGGTCCAGCGGCTCTGGTTGCCGTACCGGTCGCGCAGGATCGCCGACGGTTCGCTGTAGCGGGGGCGGAGCTTCTTGAGCGGCTTGGACCAGCCGTGCACCAGGACCAGCGGGTGTTCCCGGCCGTGCCGGGCCAGGTCGTCCCACCAGTCACCGGCGAGGTCGTCCAGGCAGCTGCCGCCGAGCTTGACGACGGTCGGGGCCGCCTCGTTCGCGAAGGCGCTCATGCGGGCACCACCGGCTGCATCGTCAGCCCCGTCTCCTCGGGCAGGCCGAACCGCAGGTTGGCCGCCTGAAGGGCCTGGCCCGCCGCGCCCTTGACGATGTTGTCCAGGGCGGCGAGGACGACGATCCGTCCGCGCGCGTCCGGCTCCTCGTCCAGCAGGACCGTCACATCGACGTAGTTGGAGCCGAGCACGGCCTGCGGGTCCGGCACCGGGATCAGCGTCTCGGTGTGCCGGCGCACCCGCACGAACCGGTGCCCCTTGTAGAAGCGCAGGTAGGCGCGCTGCAGCTCACGCTGGTCGAGCTGCTCGTCGGTGAAGACGTAGCTGCTGGTGAGCAGACCGCGCACATGCGAGACGCCGTAGGCGGACATGCTCAGCGACTCGACCGTGCCGGGCTTGCCGCGCTCCAGGAAGTCCTTGACCTCGGCGGCGTGCCGGTGCCCGGTCGGCGCGTACGGGGCGATCGCCCCGCTGCGGAACGGGTGCAGGTCGGCGGTGCGCAGCTGCAGACCGCCGCCGCTCGAACCGCTCTTGCCGTCCACCACGACCGTCTTCAGGTTCAGACCGAGGCCCAGGGTGAGCGGCGCGAGGCCCACGGTGATGGCGGTGGCGTAGCAGCCGGGGAGCGAGATCAGCGCCGCGTCCTTCAGCTGGTCGCCGATCAGCTCCGGTACGCCGTAGACGAAGCGGTCGGCCAGCTCGGTGCGCCGCCTGACCTTCGGGTACCAGCGGTCGTGCAGCTCCGGGGTGCGGATGCGGAAGGCGCCGCTGAGGTCGACGACGGCCGCGACCCGGTCGGCGAACATCTCCGCCAGCTCGGCCGACACCGGCGCCGGAGTGGCCAGGAAGAGGACGTCCACGCGGTCGGCGATGTCCTCGGTGACCGGCTGGACGGTCAGCCCGCCCAGGTCCAGGCGCAGGCCGGGGTGCAGCTCGGCCGGGCGGCGGCCGGCGCTGGACGAGCCGCCCAGGTAGGTGAGTTCCAGCTCGGGGTGCTGGGTGATCAGACGGATGAGTTCTCCGCCGGCGATGCCCGAGGCGCCGACGACTCCTGCACGGATCATGCGAGCAGCTCCTGCAGATGGCGGCCGATGGCCGAGGGGACGTCCGCACCGGTCGCCGAGGACACCGCCCGGAAGGCGGGCGCGTGGTTCACCTCGTTGACGACGTAGCCGTCCTCGGTGCGGAAGAGGTCTACTCCGTAGATGCCGGGACCGAGGACACCCAGGACCGCGTCGATGATCTTCAGCGTCTCGGGGTCGTGGTCGACGGCGCGGTTCTTGTTGCCGAGCGCCGCGTTGTTGCGCCAGTCGGTGCCGGCGCTCTCGAACTCGGCGGCGCCCACCAGCTGTTCGCCGACCACCAGGCAGCGCACGGAGCTGCCGCCCAGATACGGCTCCACCAGGCAGGCCTGCTCGAAGGCGTGCCCCAGGTCCTCGACGTAGTCGTACACGGAGTGGGCCGTGTCGGGGTGGCGCAGCAGCGTGACCCGCTTGCCCATGCCGCCGAAGACCGGCTTGAGGACCAGCGGCGCCGGCAGTTCCTCCAGCGCCTTCTCGAAGTCCTTGCGGGAGAGGACCAGCCGGAAGTCCGGCACGGGGACGCCGGCGGCGCGCAGCCGGGCGCGCAGCTCGGCCTTGTTCTCGCAGGCGTGGATGGCCGCGGCGGAGTTGATGGTGAGCACGCCCGCCTCCTCGGCGAGCGTGGCGACCAGCCCGCCGCGGGTGTAGCTGCGGCTGCGCACCAGCACGGCGTCCAGGCCCTTGAGGGAGGGCGCGCCGGCCCCGCCGAGGCACAGCGACTCGTCGTTGACCCACTCGATCCGCAGACCGAAGTCGGGTGCGGTCTCGATCAGCCGGCGTTCCTCCCAGCTGATCCGGTCCGCGATGACGGCAACGGTGTTGCCCATGAGGGGTGTCTCCTTAGAAGAGAGGCTCCGGGGGAGGGGCGGCTGTCACTGGCCCCAGTCACGGAGCTGCACCTGGACCATCTGCAGGACCAGCCGGCCGTCCTGGATGTCCTCGACGCGGAGGGTGAGCATGCACTCGGGGCAGGAGAGGGTCTCGCCCTGGACGACCGGGGGCACGGTCAGGTCGGTCTCGCACTCGGGGCAGGCACCGGTCAGAGTGGCGGCGGTGGACATGAGGTAACTCCGTTCTAGTGCAGTGGTGTTGATTGATCGCAGTGCTGTGGATCGCAGTGGTGTGACTTCGGTGAGAGCAGGCTGTCGGCGTGCCCGGACTCACTCGGACTGGAAGTCGATGGCGGCCTTGCGGATGGCGTCCCGGTCGAGCAGCGGCGCGCCGTTCCGCTCCTGGCGCTCGATGAGCCACGGGGTGAAGGCCTCGACGTCGACGAACACACCCGACTCGGCGAGCGCCCAGGTGACCAGGGCCGGCGTCAGCCGGGTGCGGACCCGCAGCTCGCGGGAGTTGCCGACGAGTTCGGCGGGCAGCGTCTCGTAGGCCTCGGGGTGGGTCAGCTGGCCGGGCAGCTCGTACGCGAAGGCGTGCGGCGTGGTCGGGCCGGACTGGAAGGCCTCGCCCAGGCCGGCGCCCTTCAGGGCGATCCTGGACAGCTCGGTGAGGTGGGAGAGGTCGAAGCGGGTGTCACCGTGGATGACCCGCAGCGAGGTGAGCAGCTCCGCCAGCGGGGCGTTGCCGCCGCGCTCGCCGATCCCGCCGACCGTCGCCGAGATCCACTGCGCGCCGGCCCGGACCGCCGCGAGCGAGTTCGCCACGGCCATGCCCAGCATGTTGTGGGAGTGGATCTCGATCTCCGAACCGTCGATCGCGGTGAGGTCGCCGATCACCTCCTCCATCTGCCAGGGCGAGAGGTAGGCGACGGTCTCCGCGAGGCGGAACCGGTCCGCGCCGGCCTCGAAGCCCGCGGTGACGTACGGGACGAGCCGCTCCTTGGGGGTGCGGGCGCCGTCCTCGCCGCTGAAGGTGACGTGGAAACCCCGCTCCTTGGCCTGCTGGATCGCGGAACGGGCCAGCGTGTGCAGGAACTTGGCGCTGGGCGAGCCGAGCTTCAGCTTGGCGTGCTGCTCGGACGTCGGGATCGAGTACATGATGTGGCGCACGCCCAGCCGCTCGGCCTCGTCGAGCGCCGTGGCCACCTGCTGGCGGTCCCGCACGACCAGGAGGGTCATGCTGCGCTCGGGGCCGACGGCCTCGTGGGTGGCGAGGACGAGGTCGGCGTCCTTGGAGTTCGGACCGGACACCATGCCGACCTCGACCAGTTCGATCCCGGTTTTGACCAGCAGCTCCGCGATACGGGCCGCGTCCTTGGGGCCGAACTCGACGCCCGCCATGTGCGCGGAGTCCCGCAGGGTGGCGTCGGACAGGCGGGGCAGCCCCGTCACGGGCTCGGACCCCTGCACTGCTGCTGACATTTGCGTTCCTTCCTCGTCGAATTCCGGTGGAGCGCTGCGGAATATGCTGGCCGACCCTCTGTCAGGGAACAACGACGCCTGTGTCAGAGGATTGTCAAGGAGTGTGGCGCAACGTCATGGAACGTCGAGAGCGCGAATTTCCCTCGAATCCACCGACAAATTTCTGCCCGATCCGGCCCGCCCGAAAATGGGGCGGCTAAGGTGCGCAGGACCCGATGAATTGGGGAGAAGGGAAATCCCATGGTGATGTCGAATTCCCTCGCCGGCGCCGGTCTCGGCGCCGAAGGGGACGAGCGGTCCGTGGCCGAACGCGTCCGCAAGCTCGCCGACCGGCTGGTACGGCCGACCGCCCCCGCACGCGACCGCGAGCGCCGGTGGGATCCGGAACTGTTCCGGGAACTCGCCGAGGCCGGGCTCGCCGGCGCACTGATACCCCCCGAACTGGGCGGCGCCGGTCTGACCGCCCGGGAGACGTTCGCGCTGCTCGAAGGGCTGGGCGAGGGCGCCCGCGACCCCGGCCTCGCCCTCGCCGTCACAGTGCACGCGGTCCTCACCGCCGTACCGCTGCGCGCCTTCGGCACCGCGGCGCAGCGGGAGCGCTACCTGCCCGGGATGGCCGACGGCAGCCGGCTGGGCGCCCTGTCGCTGCGCCAGACCCAGCACACCGGCCTCGCCCCCACTGTCACCGCCCGGCCCGCCCCGGTGGACGGCGACGGATGGGTGCTCACCGGTGAACTCGACCTGGTGGCGGTCGCCCCCGAAGCGCACCACTTCCTGGTCGTCGCCGGGCACGACGGGCGCGGCGGACGCACCGCGTTCTTCGTCGACCGTGAGACGCCGGGTCTGCAGATCACCGACGCCGGTCCGGCCGCGATGGCCACCTGCCCGTGGGGGCGGCTGGTGCTGCACGGCTGCCCGGTGCCGGAGACTGCCGTGCTCGGCACCGTCGGCGGCGCCGCCGACGAGGTGGAGCCGCTGCTGGCCGGGCTGGACTGGGTGTTCACCAGCGCGCCCTGGCTGGGCGTCATGCGCGCGCTGACCCGGGACGCCGTCGGCGAGGCTCGCGAGCGGCTGCTCTTCGGGCGGCCGGTCGCCCACGACCAGTCGGCCCGGTTCACGCTGGCCGACCTCGCGGCCCGCTGCGAACTGGCGGCCGGGCTGCTGTACCGGGCCGCCGAGCGGTTCGACGGCGCCGGCGGGCCCGCGCCCCGGGACGCGGCCGCCGCCCGGCTGTTCACGGCGAGCGCCGCCCGGGCGGTCACCGAGGAGGCGGCGCGGCTGTCCGGGCCGTTCGCCCTGACCGGCGACCACCTGATCGAGCGGGCGCACCGCGACGCGCTGTTCTTCGCCGAGACCGGCGGCGGCAGTGGGGTGCTGCGGCCGGTGGTCGCGGCGTCCCTGCTGGGCGTCGGCTGAGCATGCCGTCCGGACCTCGGCCGAAGGTGCCGTCCGGACCTCGGCTGAGCTTGCCGTCCGGACCGCGGCCGAAGGCGACGTCCGGACCTCGGCCGCCGAAGGCGACGTCCGGGCCTCGGCCGAAGGCGACGTCCGGACCTCGGCTGAACGTGACTTCCTGAACTCGGCTGAACGTGAGGAGTGCAACCGACATGACCGGCACCCAGCGTGGCACCGGCACCGCACCGAGCTTCCCGGGCGTGGCCGCCCGGGCCCACGAGACCGACGCGGCCGGCCGGATCCATCCGGCCAGCTGGCAGGAGACCGCCGACAGCGGCTACCTGAGAATGTTCCACGCCCCCGAACTGGGCGGCACCGGCGCCGATGTCCTCGCCCAGCTGGAGGCCATGGAATCCCTGGCCCGGGCCTGCCCGGCCACCTACTGGACGGCCACCGTCTCGGCGCTGCTGTGCGCCAAGCTCATCGCCCGCTACAGCCCCGCGAGCGAACACGCCCGGCTGCTGGAGCCGGTGCTGTCCGGGGAGAAGCTGGCCTGCTTCGCGATCGTGGAGCGCGGCGCGGGCAGCGACGCGGCCACCCTGCAGACCCTGGTGCGCCCGGCGGGGGCACCAGGGGAGGGGTACCTGATCAGCGGCGAGAAGAGCAGGATCGCCAACGCCGCCGAGGCCGATCTGGCGGTCACGGTCGTCAGGCGCCACCGGCCCGCCGAGGAGGGCGGCCCGGAGTGGTGCCTGGCCTTCGTGGACCTGCACGGGCCCGGGGTGCGCCGTTACGACATCCCGCGGATGGGCCTGCGCGGCATGCCGTGGGGCGGCATCGTCTTCACCGACGCCCATGTCGCCGAGACCGACGTCGTGCCGGTGCCGTTCGGCGAGCTGGGCGGGGAGCTGTCCGAGAGCATGGCGTGGGGCTGGCTGCTGATCGCGGTCGCGGCCGTCGGCATCGCCGAGTCCGCGCTGGACGCCTCGGTGCGGCACGCCCGCGAGCGGGTCTCCTTCGGCCGTCCGCTGATGCACATGGAGGGCGTCCAGGCCCAGCTCGCCGACGCCCGGGTACGGATCGACGCGGCCCGGACGCTGGCCCGGCGGGCCCTGGTCGAGAAGGCGGCCGGCCGGCCCGCCCGGGACCTGATCGCCATGCTGAAGATCTACGCCACCGAGATGGCCGTGGACGTCACCGCCGCGGCCGTGCAGATCCACGGGGCGAGTGGGGTGACCCAGGGCCATGAGGTCGAACGCCTCTACCGGGACGCGCAGATGAACGTCATCGGCGGCTTCACCTCCAACCGCCTGCGCGAGGTGGTCGCGGAAGGGCTGGGGCTGGGGCCGGCGGTCTACAGCCCCTTCGACTGGCTGAAGCCGACCGGGCTCGGCAAGGTCCCGGTGGGCTTCGACGGGCTCCGGGAGCCGGCCGGCTCCCCGTCCTGACCCTCCGGCCCCCGGTGCCGGGCGGTGGCGCGGGCCGCCCCGCCGCCGCCCGGCGCGGGAGGCCGGCCGTTCGACCCGCGCACGACGGACGGGCCCGAGGCGGGCCCGTCCGTCGTCTGTGCGTGCGTGTGTTTCGTGTGTGCGTGGGTGTACGTGAGTCGTGTGTACGTGAGTCCTGCGGGACGCGGGGTCCGAGGGCGGCCGGTCAGTCGTGCGCGGGGCGCGATGCACAGTGCACGGGGGCCGGGAGCGGAACGTCAGCCGTGGCCGATGCGGTAGCCGACACCCCTGACCGTGATGATCCAGCCGGGGGCACCCAGTTTCGCCCGCAGGCTGCTCACATGGGTGTCGATGGTCCGGCTGGAATCCGTCCACTGAGTGTCCCAGACCCGGGCCATCAATTCCCGGCGAGAAATGACACTTTCCGGATTCGCGGCCAGCAGGTGCAGCAACTCGAATTCCTTGGCGGTGAGATTCACCGGCTCGTCGTGCACCCGGACCTCCCGGGTCCGGCCGTCGATATGGAGCGGCCCGCGCGTGATGGTGCGGGCCGATTCCGGTTGCGGATAGGCCCGCCGCAGTAATGCCTCTATACGGGCCGTCATCTCCCGCACACCGCAGGAGGCGACGACGCAGTCGTCCGCGCCCGCCTGCAGGGCGAGCACCCGGTCCACCTCTTCCGCGTCGCGGGCGGTGACGGAGATGATCGGCTTGTTCCCGGCCGCCCTCATCCGCCGGCACACCTCCAGACCGTCGATGTCCGGAAGGCTCAGGTCGAGCAGGACCAGATCGGCGTTCCGATGGGACTTCAGCGCGGCCGCGCCGGTGTCCACGCAGTGCGCCACGTATCCGTGTCGGCGCAGCTCGGAGACGCGTGCCTCCGCGGCGGTGGGATCGTCCTCGACCACCAGGACGCGGATCGTGCCGATCTCGCTCAGTCGGGTGAAGTGTGCGCGGGCCGCCGGCGGCGGGACGCGCACCACAGTGAAGTCTCTCGTCCGTGCGGTGATACCCCCAGCTGCCTCTGTGGCATGCAGTGTCATCGCTCCCCCTATCGCCTGCGCCACCTAAAGAAACACACGTCCTGTTTTTTGTACAGCCGGAAACGAGTGCCAAGAGTCAGGCAAACAAGGGCAAACCACCGCTACAGCGCAGCACTCTTGAAGGAAACTTGACATCGAGACCACTACTTGAGATGGGCGATCTTCAAAAAAACCGAACGCTGTGTAAACAGAACCTGTCATGTCCACCGAGTGTTGCGGCTCCGTAAGGGAATAATGCATTCCGTATTTCTGGCCGCCCCGGACGGCCGAGCAGGCGTCCGGCGCGCCTCGCTCGTTGCCCATGACTTCCAAAACGCAAAGACTCCGGGGGGTGAGCCCGGAGTCGGGATGTCCCTCCCGGTGTCACGCCAGCAGTCGCTCGGCCCGGTAGGGGGACATGTCGATCTTGGCCAGTACGCCGGGGCTGACGATGCTGGGCAGCAGCATCTGATAGAGGGACGAGACCTCCTCGGTGAGGTCGAGTCCCTCCCCGAGGCTCTCCGTCAGCAGCTGGACGCCGGTCCAGGAGCCCACGACGGCACGGGAGACGGCGGACGGGCTGGCGTGCTGGAGCAGTTCGCCGCGCTTCTGCGCCTCGGTGAGCAGGTCACGCCCCACGCTCACCCAGTCCCCCCAGCGTGTTCCGAACAGCCGGCGCGCCTTGGGGTCGACGGAGAGCCGGATGGCCGCGCGCAGTATCGGCTCCCGGGGCACCCGGTAGGCGAGGACGAGACCCAGGTCCACCCACTCCTGCATCTTGAACTGCTGTGGGGTGATGCCCTCGAGGGTCACGGCCTCGTCCAGCACCGCCCGCGCCATGTCTTCCTTGGAAGCGAAATGGAAGTACAGGGCGCCGCGTGTCAGGCCCGTGCGCTCGACGAGCGCGGCGATGGTCGCGGCGTCGTACCCGACTTCGTTGAAGAGACCGGCCATTGACTCAAGAATGTGCTTGCGAGTGCGAATCGCACGATCCTGCCTCACCATGACGCACCTCCCGCCCGTTCGATTCCCCGCAGTTGAACTCTCACAAAAGCCCCTTGCAAGTGACTGAAGAGTCGGTATGTTATCAATCTGCGGCACAGCGAACAGACGTCCGAGTAACGGTTCAACCGGGGGAAGCCTTGCCCAGGACCACTCAGCCCTCCCATGCCCACCGCGACGACGCCGGCACCTCCCTTCCGGCACGGTTGGGCGAGTACACCCATCTCCGGCACGACGAGTCGGTCCTCGTGCGGGACTGGCGCCAGGAGAGCGCCAACGCCTTCACCGTCCGGGTCCAGTGGCCTGCCCGCGGCGGTGCCCACCCGTACGACCCCCGGCTGCTGACGCAGACCATCCGTCAGTCCGGCCTCCTCGTCGCGCACGCGGCGTACGACGTCCCGACGCGGCATCAGACCCTGCTCAACACACTGAACATCACGGTGGAACCCGGTTTCGAGGCGCGGGCCGGCGCCGACCTCCAGGTGGACGTCGCCGTCACCCGGACCGGCGGGCGCGCCGCCAGCCTCGGCATGGAGTTCCGCATCCGGCGGGGCGAGGAGACCGTGTGCCTGGCCGACACCGAGTTCGGCTGGGTGTCGCCCGTGGCGTACCGCCGGCTGCGCGGCCGTACGTTCCACGACTCCGACTGGGGCAGGTGGCCGCTCGCGCGACCCGTCGCCCCGCACCTGGTCGGCAGACGCGAGGACAACGACGTACTCCTCGCCCCCGACGGCGCCGGGAACCGCTGGCGGCTGCGCTGCGACATCTCGAACATCCTCCTCTTCGACCACCCGGTCGACCACGTGCCGGGCCTGGTGCTGCTCGAAGCCGCCGAGCAGGCGGCACGGGCCGCCTCCGGCTCCCAGCCCGTCGAGATCACCGACCTGAGCATCAGCTTCCAGCGGTATGTGGAGTTCGACGAGCCCTGCCTGATCCAGGCCCAGCCGCTGCCCACCCTGCTGCCCGGCTGGCTCGCCTTCGAGATCACCGGCTCACAGCGCGACGAACCCGCCTTCCGGGCCCGGCTGCGCGGCCTGCGCCACCGGGCGTAGCACGCACCGGTCACCCGGCGGCGGCGCATCCCCGACTCCCAGAAGTCGAGCCCCCCGCCGCCGGGCAACCGACCGCACATACGGCAGAGCGCCACCGGCCGGACGACCGGCAGACGACCATCGGCCGGAGGACCGGCAGGCGACCACCGGCCGGGCGACCGGTAGTCGGCCACCGGCCGGACGTACGGCAGAGCGCCACCAGCCGGGCGACCCGCAGAGCGCCACCGGCCGGACGACCAGCAGACGACCACCGGCCGGGCGACCGGTAGACGGCCACCGGCCGGACGTACGGCAGAGGGCCCCTGGCCCGGCCAGCTGAAGGGCGGAGGGTTTCCGGCCGGACGTACGACCGAAGGCCATCGGCCGGACGACTGGCGGAGCGCCACCGGCCGGAGGACCGGCAGGCGAGCACCGGCCGGAGGACCGGTCGGCGACCACCGGCCGGGGACCGGTAGACGGCCACCGGCCGGGGACCGGTAGACGGCCACCGGCCGGACGTACGACCGAGGGCCATCGGCCGGACGACTGGCGGAGCGCCACCGGCCGGAGGACCGGCAGGCGAGCACCGGCCGGGGACCGGTAGACGGCCACCGGCCGGACGACTGGCGGAGCGCCACCGGCCGGAGGGCCGGCAGACGACCATCGGTCGGAGGGCCGGCAGACGACCACCGGGCAGACGTACAGCAGAGGGCTCCGGCCGAACGACCGGCAAGCGGCCGCCGACCGGAGGGCCGGCAGACGGCCACGGCCGAACGGCCGGCAAACGACCACCGGCCGGACGCCCTGCAAGGCGCACACCGGCCGGAAGAGCGGCAAGGCGGACACGGCCGGCCCTCCTCAGATCACCTTCAGCCGCACCAGCACCCCCAGCGTCAGCGCCCCCGGCAGCAGCGGCAGCCACACCGTGAGGATGCGGAAGGCCAGCACCACCGCCGTCGCCACCGCGGCCGGTCCGCCCGCTGCCACCAGGGCCACGATCAGCGCGGCCTCGACCGAGCCGACCCCGCCCGGCGTGGGGATCAGCGCGACGGCGACGGTCGCCGCCAGATACGCGACCGCCATGTGCCACGGCGGCACCCCCAGCCCCAGCGCCCGCCCCACCGCGACCAGGACGGACGCCTGCAGCGCGGGAAAGGCGAACGAGCCACCCCACAGCGCGAGCGCCCGCGCCGGCCGGCGGTGGACCGAGCGGGCCTCGCCGAGCGCGGTGCGCAGGAACGAACCCACGGCCGCCCGCAGTCGCCGTACGCACAGCAGGGCCGCCGCCACCCCGACGGCCGCCGCGCAGGTGGCGAGCAGCAGCGGCCCGGCGACCCCCGCGGGCAGCAGCGGTCCGAGCCGCAGCGCCCCCGGGAAGGCGAGCAGCAGGGCGGCCAGCAGGCCCACCCGGCCGACGCCCTCCGCCAGCAGGTAGAGCGCCAGCGCGGCGGAGGAGCGGGCGAGCGGCAGCCCGCACACCGTCATGAACCGCAGATTCACCGCGCTCGCCCCCAGCCCGCCGGGCAGCAGGTGGTTGGCCGCGCCCGCCGCGAACTGGGTGGCGAGCAAGCGGCGCGCGGGCAGCCGCTCGACGACCGCGCCCTGCCGGGTGAGGGCCGCCGCCACCCAGGTCAGACATGTCGCGCCGGCGGCCGCCAGCAGCCAGGCCGGCCGGGCCGTCGCCAGGTGCCCGAACCCCTCGGCGAGCACCTCCCGGTGGCGCACCGCCGCCACGGCGACCAACGCGAGCGGAAGCAGGCACACAGCCGTGCGGAGCGGGACGCGCCGGGGGAGCCGTAGCGGGACGCGCCGGGGAAGCCGTATCGCTGTCACACCCGCAGAGAGTCGCCGCGCCGCCCCAACCGGGGGTTGCGCACGCGGGGACGCCGGATGACGGACACCCGACCGGCGACCTTTGACCTCAATATTGGTCGAGGTTCTACGGTCGGCACATGAGCATGGAGACCACGGCCTGGACGCAGCTGCACAGCGTCCTCAACGCCCAAGAAGAACGCCGCCCCTTCGCCCGCGCCACCCTGCGCCGCATCGGCGCCTTCGCCCGCCCGCACCGCCGCAGGATCGCGCTGTTCGTGCTGCTCGGCGTGGCCACCGCACTGCTCGCCGTCGCCACCCCGCTGCTCGCCGGCCGGGTCGTCGACGCGATCGTGTCGGGCGGCGACCGGGCCACCGTCGTGAGGCTCGCCCTGCTCATCGCGGTCATCGCCGTCGTCGAGGCAGGGCTCGGCATCCTCGCCCGCCGGCTGTCGGCGACGCTCGGCGAGGGCCTGATCCTGGACCTGCGCACGGCCGTCTTCGACCATGTGCAGCGCATGCCGGTCGCGTTCTTCACCCGCACGCGCACCGGAGCGCTCGTCAGCCGGCTCAACAACGACGTCATCGGCGCGCAGCGGGCGTTCAGCAACACCCTCTCCGGCGTGGTCAGCAACCTGGTCACCCTGGTGCTCACCCTCGCCGTCATGCTCACCCTGTCCTGGCAGGTCACCCTCCTCGCGCTGGTGCTGCTGCCGGTGTTCGTGATCCCGGCGCGCCGGATGGGCCGCCGGATGGCCCGGATGCAGCGCGAGGCCGCCACGCTCAACGCGGCGATGGGCACCCGCATGACCGAGCGGTTCTCCGCGCCCGGCGCCACCCTCGTCAAACTGTTCGGCCGCCCCGAGGAGGAGTCCCGCGAGTTCGCCGAACGGGCCCGCCGGGTCGCGGCCATCGGCATCCGCACCGCGACCGCACAGTCCGCGTTCATCACCGCCCTCACCCTGGTC
The DNA here is from genome assembly GCF_040678395.1 of Streptomyces sp. NPDC052687. Lineage (NCBI taxonomy): Bacteria > Bacillati > Actinomycetota > Actinomycetes > Kitasatosporales > Streptomycetaceae > Streptomyces > Streptomyces sp. NPDC052687. The sequence goes on from NZ_JBFATR010000018.1 coordinate 36,584, forward strand.
TCCGCCCTCGCCCTCGCCCTCGTCTACGGCCTCGGCGGCGCCCTCGCCCTGCGCGGCACCCTGGAACCCGGCGCCGTCGTCGCCCTCGCGCTGCTCCTCACCCGGCTCTACGCCCCCCTCACCGCGCTCGCGGGCGCCCGGGTGGAGGTGATGAGCGCCCTCGTCAGCTTCGAGCGGGTCTTCGAGGTGCTGGACCTGAAACCCCTCATCGAGGACCGCCCCGACGCCCGGCCCGTGCCCGACGGCCCCGTCGCGGTCGAGTTCGACGACGTCCGCTTCGGCTACCCGGCCGCCGACAAGGTCTCCCTCGCCTCCCTGGAGGAGGTGGCCACCCTCGACACCCGGGGCGGCGCCGAGGTCCTGCACGGCATCTCCTTCCGCGCCGAACCCGGCCGGACCATCGCGCTCGTCGGCTCCTCCGGCGCCGGCAAGTCCACCATCGCGCAGCTCCTGCCGCGGCTGTACGACGTCGACGCGGGCGCCGTGCGCGTCGGCGGCGTCGACGTACGCGACCTGAGCGCCGCCTCGCTGCGCGCCACCGTCGGCATGGTCACCCAGGACGGCCACCTCTTCCACGACACGGTCCGCGCCAACCTCCTGCTCGCCCGCCCCGACGCCACCGACGACGACCTGTGGGACGCCCTGCGCCGCGCCCGCCTCGACTCCCTCGTGCGCGCCCTGCCCGACGGCCTGGACACGGTCGTCGGCGAACGCGGCTACCGCCTGTCCGGCGGCGAACGCCAGCGCATGACCATCGCCCGGCTGCTGCTGGCCCGCCAGCGGGTCGTCGTCCTCGACGAGGCCACCGCCCACCTCGACAACACCTCCGAGGCGGCCGTCCAGGAGGCGCTGACCGAGGCGCTGCGCGACCGCACCGCCCTCGTGATCGCCCACCGGCTCTCCACGGTCCGCGCCGCCGACCGGATCCTCGTCCTGGAGGACGGCCGGATCGTCGAGCAGGGCACCCACGAGGAGCTGATCGCGGCGGACGGCCGGTACGCCGAGCTGTACCGCACCCAGTTCGAGGAACGCCACCGGTTCGACGAGCACCGCCCCGGCGAGGAAAGCGCCGGGATCGGGGGACGCGCCGGGCTGGAGGAACGTACCGGGTCCGAGGGTGGCACCGGGTTCGGGGGACGCGCCGGGCTGGAGGAACGTACCGGATCCGAGGGTGGCACGGGGTCCGAGGGTGGCACGGCGTCCGAGGGTCGCGCCGGGTCCGAGGGCCCTACGGAGGCCGGGGAACGCGGCCCGGTCGGCGCGGCAACAGCCTGAACGGGACACCGGCGCGCCGTCACGAACGGCCGGGGGTGGGGGGCGTCGCGGCGGCAGGAGAGCCGTCGCGGGCGGGGAACCGTCGCGGGCCGGGGGAGCGGCCGCCGAGCGGCCGCGGTGATCATCCGTGGCCCGTCACGGGCGTCTGCCGCCGGCTCGCGGCGGGTGTCTCGCGCCGATCCCTCGCGGGCGTCTGCCGCCGGCTCGCGGCGGGTGTCTCGCGCCAATTCCTCGCGGGCGTCTCCCGTCGGCCCGCGACAGGCGTCCTCCGCGCAGTCACACCGGCGGAGCCACCCCCGCCCGCCCGCAACACGTGCCGATCCCGGTCCGCGGGCGTAACGTCCCGGTATGGGCGGCAGCACGGACGAACCGGCCACGCGCGACGAACTGGATACCGCGTTCGCGGAGACGGTGCGCCACATCGGCGCGTCCATCGGCGCCCTCTACCTCCTCGAACCCGGCGAGGAGGTGCTCTGCCTGGAGCTGCTGTCCGGGGCGTCGGCGGAGCTGGCCGCCCCGTGGGCACGGGTGGCGCTCGCCGCGCCCGCCCCCGTCGCCGACGCCGTCCGCCTGCACCGCCTGGTGTGGATCGGCAGCCAGGAGGAGATGACCCACTCCTACCCGCGCACCGCGATGGCCCTGCCCTACCCCCTGGCGCTCGCCGCCGCGCCGGTCGACGGCGTCCGCCGCTGGGGGGCCCTGCTGCTGATGTGGCCCGCCAACCGGCCCGCGTTCATGACCGGCCGGGAGCGCCGGTACATCCAGTCCAGCTGCCGCCGGCTGGCCCGCCTGCTGGACGAAGGGGGCGCGCACGGCCGGGCCCCGGCGCGCGACGGCGGCCCCCACGTCGTGCCCGCCGTCGTGGGCCGCGACTCCGCCGGCCCCACCATGGCCGCCGCCGACTTCATCGAACGGCTGCCCGGCGGCAGCTGCTCCCTCGACCTCGAGGGGCGCTTCACCTACCTCAGCTCCGGCGCCTGCGAACTGCTGGGCCGCAGCGCCGACCAGCTCCTCGGCACCCGGCCCTGGCAGTCCCTGCGCTGGCTCGACGACCCCACCTACGAGGACCGCTACCGGGCTGCCGTGCTCAGCCGCGAACCCGTCTCCTTCACCGCCTGCCGCCCACCCGACACCTGGCTGGAACTGCACCTCTACCCGGACGCCAGCGGCATCAGCGTCCGGATCGTGCCCAGCGGCGCCCAGCCCCCGCCCGCCCCGGCGCCGCGTGGCTCCACCCGCAGCGTGAATCCGACCCGCGCCGGCCGGCTGTACCAGCTGATGCACCTCGCCGCCGCGCTTACCGAGGTCGTGGGCGTCCAGGACGTCATCGACCTGATCGCCGACCAGATCATGCCCGCCTTCGGCGCCCAGGGCCTGGTGCTGTCCGCCGCCGACGCGGGCCGGCTGCGCATCACCGGCTACCGCGGCTACACCCCGGAGGCGATCCGGCAGCTCGACGCGCTGCCCCTCGACACCCGGCTGACCCCGGCCGGGCGGGCCATCGCCTCCGGCATCCCCGCCTTCTTCGCCAGCCAGCAGGAGATGCGGCGGATCTACCCCGACGCCCCCATGATCAGCGGCAAGAACGCCTGGGCCTTCCTGCCGCTGGTGATCTCCGGCCGGCCGGTCGGCTGCTGGGTGCTGTCGTACGACGATCCGCACGAGTTCACGGCCGAGGAACGCGCCGTCATGACCTCACTCGCCGGACTCGTCGCCCACGCCCTCGACCGGGCCCGCCTGTACGACACCAAGCAGGAACTCGCCCACGGCCTCCAGCAGGCGCTGCTGCCGCGCACCCTGCCCACGGTGCGAGGCCTGGGGGTGGCCGCCCGCTATCTGCCCACCACCCGCGGCATGGACATCGGCGGCGACTTCTACGACCTGATCCGGCTCGGCGAGACCTCCGCGGCCGCCGTCATCGGGGACGTCCAGGGCCACAACGTCGCCGCCGCCGCGCTCATGGGCCAGGTCCGCACCGCCGTCCACGCCCACGCGGCCGCCGGCAGCGCCCCCGACCAGGTCCTCGCCGGAACCAACCGGCTCCTCATCGACCTCGCCCCCGACCTGTTCACCAGCTGCCTCTACGCCCACCTCGACCTGGCCGCCGGGCGGGTCACCCTGGCCGCCGCGGGCCACCCGCCCCCGCTGCTGCGCCTGCCCGACCGCACCACCCGCCCCGTCGTCGTCCGGCCCGGACCGCTGCTCGGCATCGACCCCGACGCCGTCTACCCGGTGACCGAGATCCCGTTCACCCCCGGTCTGACCCTGCTCTTCTACACCGACGGCCTCATCGAGACGCCCGGCACCGACCTCGACGACGCCATCGCTCGCCTCGCCCGCCATCTCGCCGAGGCGGAGGCCGAGGACCAGGACCTGGACGGCCTCATCGACGAGCTGCTGCGCAGAGAGGGCACCACCGGCCAGCGGGCCGACGACATCGCCCTCCTGGCCCTGCGGCACGACCCCGGCCACCATCCCGTTGACCGTTGACCGCTGACCGCTGACCGCTGACCGTTGACCGTTGACCGTTGACCGCTGACCGCTGACCGCAGACCACAGACCGCCGACGACCGCAGACCACAGACCACAGACCACAGACCACAGACCGCCGACGACCGCAGACCACAGACCACAGACCGCCGACGACCGCAGACCACAGACCGCCGACCGCAGACCGCCGACTTCGGGCCGCGAACCACGGGCCGCCGACCGGTGACTCCAGGCCGCGGACCACAGGCCGCCGATCGCGGATCGCAGACCGCCGGCCGGCCACCCGCTCACGGACGCGGATTCACCCGCCGCCACCGCGGGCGCGCGTCACCGCCACGCCGCCCCGCCACGGACGCGCAGCGCGGGCACACCCGCCGTACCTCGTCGGCCGCCCCGCCGGACTCCGGGAGGACGTCCGGCCAGGTGACGTGCGGGAAACGGCCCAGCCGGGACCGGCTGAGCGACAGCCCGCACACCGTCTCGTTGCGGCCGGGCTCCCAGGCGTGGACCTCCCCGGCCGGCAGCCGGCGGCGGCCCTCCTCCTCGTCCGTCCACTGACCGGAGGCGGCGACGGCGTACGACGTGGCGCGTGGCATGACGACGGTCCTCCGATCAGCCGGCGGGGTTGTCGACCCGCAGCCGCACCTGCTCCTCCAGCCGCCGCAGGCTGCCGTCTAGGGCGTCGGCCACGGCCTGCTCGCCGGGGTCGTGGCTGTCGTCGAAGAACGACAGGTGCACGGTCACCTCGCTGGCCCCGCTGCCGATCCCCGCGACCTGTAGCCAGCCCGCGTAGCTGCCCTGGTCCCGGGTGCCCCACTCCAGCCGCATCTGTTCCGGCCGCTTCCGCAGCAGGGCGGAGGTGTCCTCGTCGGTGCGGTCCTCATGGACCGTGACGGCGGGCAGCTCCTCCGCCCGGACATGCAGCTCGGACGGCAGCCAGGTGTCGAGCTGACCGATGTTGGCGGCCTGGTCGAACACCTGCTCCGGCTGCGCGGGCATCGTGCGGGAACGTTCGTACTCGGTCATCGGCGGCACCGTCCTCGGCTCGGGGTGGTACAGCCCACCGCGTGCCCGGGTTGCCCGTGAATAAGCGTGCGACCGGGCGCCGAGCGGACCGAAGGCGCGCATCCGGGCCCGGTCCCCGAACGCGGCGAGGGAAGGTCGCAGCGGGGGAGGCCGCGGCGGGCAAGGCTCCAGCGGGGGAGGACCCAGTGGCGGAGGGCGGCTCAGCGACCGTCCGCGGGCTCCAGCGGAACCGTCGCGGTGACGTCCTTCCCCCTCGCCCGCGGGGTAACCTCCAGCCGCAGGCTCAGGGACCGCACCAGATGCAGTCCGTGTCCGCCGATCCGGGCCGGATCGCGGGGCTGCAGCCGGGGCAGCCGGCGGGAGGTGTCCCGCACGGTGATCCGCAGCGCCCGGCCGTCGGGGCCGGCGTCCAGCTCCAGGGTGCAGGGGCCGGGGGCGTGCCGGACGGCGTTGGTGACGAGTTCGCTGACGACCAGGCAGGCGTCCTGGACCGACCGGCCGCACGGCGGCTGGTCGAGACGTTCCAGCAGGTCGATGACGGCACGGCGTGCCTCTGCGATGTCGGGGACCGTGGGATCCCAGGTGCGGGTCAGGCAGGAGCGGGTGCTGTGGTCCGCCGTCCGGATGTCCCTCGCCTGGTACTTGAGCGAGTTCTCCATGCAGGGTTCCTCGTGTGCGGGTGATGGCTCGTTCGTCTGCGCGATCGCTGTGCCGTCCTATCCGCATACCCAGGACTGCGCGACCCACAGGTACCGGGCGGGGAATCGTGCCTCGTCTCCCCCGTCCGGGCGGCACGGCGGGGGCCGGACGGCACCGCGGGGGCCGGACGGCACGGCCGGAAAAGTCGGAGGCATGGCTCGGGAAGTTGCGGGTAAGCGCCGACGAGGACTGCCGGTATCACGGGAATGGGCGGACGATGACGACGTCGGTGACGACTGACACGGGTACGGATGCGACCACGCTTCCGGAGCTGGACGACCCCGCCCAGGTGGCGCCGGGGGACGCCAGGCAGCTCACCCGGCTGTTCCTGCAGCGGCTGGCCGTACTAGAGGAAGGCACCGCCGAGTACCAGTACGCGCGCAACACGCTCATCGAGATGAACCTGTCGCTCGTGCGGTTCGCGGCCGGCCGGTTCCGCGGGCGCGCCAAGGACGACATGGAGGACATCGTCCAGGTCGGCGTCATCGGGCTCATCAAGGCCATCGACCGCTTCGAGGTCTCCCGCGAGGTCGAGTTCACCACCTTCGCGATCCCCTACATCGTCGGCGAGATCAAGCGGTTCTTCCGCGACACCACCTGGGCCGTGCACGTGCCCCGCCGCCTGCAGGAGGCCCGCGTCCACCTCGCGCGCGCCACCGAGGAGCTCACCGGCCGGCTGGGCCGCACCCCCACGGTCCGGGAACTCGCCCAGCTGATGAGCCTGTCCGAGGACGAGGTCGTCGAGGCGATGCTGGCCTCCAACGGCCACACCTCCGCCTCGCTCGACGCGGCCATAGGCCAGAGCGAGGACGGGGAGTCCGCCCTGGCCGACTTCGTCGGCAGCGAGGACGCGGCCTTCGACCTCGTGGAGGACCTGCACGCCCTGGCACCGCGCATCACCGAACTGGACGAACGTGAACGTCTCCTGCTGCACCTGCGCTTCGTGGAGGAACGGACGCAGGCGGAGATCGGCGAGCGCTTGGGCGTCTCCCAGATGCACGTCTCACGTCTGCTCAGCAGGCTGCTCGCGCGGCTGCGCGCGGACCTGCTGCCCGCACCGTGACGGACGCGCCCGCCCGGCCCGGGCGGCCCGCCGGCTCCGGCGGGCCGCCGCCGCACAGAGGGGTACGCCGGGATCCCCGCCGCCGGCCCCGGCCGGGTCCGCGACCTCGTCGCCCGGACCCCGGCTGCGAACATGTGGGGGCCCTTGGGGCATCCTGCGGGTGAATGGTGAAGATCCGGAAGCCGTCGCACCCACGGCCGGCCGCCGTGGCGCGGTGACGCGCGGACGGCGGACGGCGGATACGGGGCGGGGAAGGTCGGAACGATGGTGACGTCGCAGGCTCGCGCTGCCGAGCTGATCAGAGCGGCCCGGGTGGGAGCCGAGGCGGAATGGGAACGGCCCGAGCCGTCCGTCCTCCTCGTGGAGGACGACCCGGGTGACGCGCTGCTCGTCGAGGAACTGGTCGCCGACAGCGCCCTGAAGATACGGCTGCGCTGGGTCCGGTCGCTGACCGAGGCCGCCGAGGTGCTCGCCACCGAGACGCCCGACTGCGTCCTGCTCGACCTGCATCTGTCGGACGCCCGCGGCCTGGAGGCCGTCTCCCTGCTGCGGGCCCGCGCCGAGCAGGTCGCGATCGTCGTCCTCACCGGGCTCGCCGAGGAGGAGACCGGCCTCGCCGCGGTCGCGGCCGGCGCACAGGACTACCTGGTCAAGGGCCGCGTCGAGCCCGAACTCTTCGGCCGGGCGGTCCGGTACGCGATCCAGCGCAAGCAGGCGGAGCAGGCGGCCGTCGCCCTCCAGGCCAGCCAGATGCAGGCCCAGGAGAACGCCCGTCTGGAACGCGGCCTGCTGCCCCGCCCGCTGCTGCGCGGCGAGGGCGTCCACGTCGTGGCCCGCTACCGCCCCGGCCGGGCCCAGGCGCTGCTCGGCGGCGACTTCTACGACATCGTCCAGGACTCGGACGGCACCGTGCACGCGATCGTCGGCGACGTCTCCGGACACGGCCCCGACGAGGCGGCGCTCGGCGTCGCCCTGCGGATCGCCTGGCGCACCCTGGTGCTCAGCGGTGTCGCCGGCTCCGAGCAGATGAGCCGGCTGGAGGAACTGCTGGTCGCCGAACGGGCCCGCGAGGAGGTCTTCGCCACCCTCGTGAGCCTGGCCGTCGTACCGGGCGAACAGCGGGCCCACGTCGTCCGCGCCGGCCACCACGGGCTGCTCCGGCGCGGCCGTGAGCACGTCGAGTGGATCGAGGTACCCGGCGGGCCGGCGCTCGGCATGCTCCCCGGCGGCGCGACCTGGCCGATCGCGGAACTGCCGGTGCCCAAGGGCGACTCGGTGGTCCTGTTCACCGACGGGCTGTTCGAGGGACACGTCAGCCGCGGCCCGCAGCGCCTGGGCGAGGAGGGCCTGCTGGCGCTCGCCCGCAGCGCGGCCGGCCTGCCCCCCGAGGCCTTCGTGGACCGTCTGATCGGCAAGGCCGAGGAGCTCGCCGAGGAGCAGGGCGGTCTGGCCGACGACGTGGCCGTTGTCCATCTGAGCTGGAACTGAACAAGTGAGACGAGTGGGACGAGTGTCGACCTGGAACACGGTGACGGAACGCAGAGCCGATGTGTGGAGCGGCCGCAAACTGACGGTGCAGGGCTGGTTCTACCTGGTGCTGGCCCTCATGGCGCTGCTGGTCGTGCTCGGCACCGTGGTCGGCACGAACCTGCTGGACCGCACCGCCGACGTGTCCGACCGGCTGCTCCAGCGCGTCCAGCCGGCCCAGACCGAGGCCTACCGGCTGCAGGCCGCCCTCGTCGACCAGGAGAGCGGCATCCGCGGCTACGCCATCACCGCCGACGAGCAGTTCCTCCTCCCGTACACCGAGGGCAAGCGGGACGAGGCGGCCGCCGCCGCCCGGCTGCGCACGCTCCTCGGCGACCGGCCCGAACTCCTCGCCGACCTGCGCGCCGTGGAACGGCAGGCGGCCGCCTGGCGCCGCGGCTACGCCGACCCCCTCGCCGACTCCGTCCGGCCCGGCGAGCCCCGGCGGATCGACCCGCGGGCGGCCGAGCGCGGCAAGCAGCAGTTCGACGAGGTGCGCGCCCGGCTGGCCGAACAGAGCGCCCGGCTGGCCGAGACGGTCCGTGACGACCGGGACCGCCTCGCCCACGAGCGCACGGTCCGCGACTCCGTGCTGGCCGGCATGGTGGTCGTCTTCCTGCTGACCGGAGTGGCGCTCGCCGTCCTGGTCAGGCTCCTCGTGACCCGTCCCCTGGAGGCGCTGCGCACCGCGTCGCGCCGCGTGGCCGGCGGCGAGTTCTCGTACGTCATCACCGGCGGCGGCCCCGTCGACGTGACGGCGCTGGCCGGCGACGTCGAGGGCATGCGCCGGCGCATCGTCACCGAACTCGACGCCTCCCGCCAGCAGCAGCAGGTGCTCACCCGGCAGGCCGCCGACCTCAACGCGCAGGCCGTCGAACTGCGCCGCTCCAACGTGGAACTGGAACAGTTCGCCTACGTCGCCTCCCACGACCTCCAGGAGCCGCTGCGCAAGGTCGCGTCGTTCTGCCAGCTGCTGGAGAAGCGGTACGGGGACCAACTGGACGAGCGCGGACGGCAGTACATCGACTTCGCCGTCGACGGCGCGAAGCGGATGCAGGTGCTCATCAACGACCTGCTGACCTTCTCCCGGGTCGGCCGCCTCAACGACGCGCGCGTGCCCGTCTCCCTGGACCAGGCGCTGGACAAGGCCCTGGCGAACCTGGCCGGCGCCGTGGAGGACACCGGCGCCCGCGTCGACCGCCCCGAGCGGATGCCCGAGATCGTCGGGGACCCGACCCTGCTCACCATGCTCTGGCAGAACCTGGTGGGCAACGCCCTGAAGTTCCGCCGCCCCGAGACGGCCCCGCACGTGACCGTCACCTGCGATCCCGACCCGGAGGAGGAGGACAGCCTGCGGCTGACCGTCACGGACAACGGCATCGGCATCCCGGAGGAGTTCGCCGAGAAGGTCTTCGTCATCTTCCAGCGGCTGCACAGCCGGGACGCCTACGGTGGTACGGGCATCGGTCTGGCCCTGTGCAAGAAGATCGCCGAACACCATGGTGGCAGGATCTGGATCGACACCGCCTACACGGGCGGTACCCGCTTCTGCTTGACTCTGCGGGTCACCGCCGACACGCCGGTTCCGGCCGGCACGCGCACCGAGGAAAAGGCCCTGACATGAGCACCCCCGCCGCCACCCCCATCGACGTCCTCCTCGTCGAGGACGACCCGGGCGACGAGCTGATGACCCGTGAGGCGTTCGAGGACAACAAGATCGGCAACACGCTGCACGTGGTCCGCGACGGCGAGGAGGCACTGGACTTCCTCTACCGCCGCGGCGACCACACCGACGCGCCGCGGCCCGACCTGATCCTGCTCGACCTGAACCTGCCGAAGTACGACGGCCGTCAGGTCCTGGAGCGGATCAAGTCCGACCCCGATCTGTCCCTCATCCCCGTGGTCGTCCTCACCACCTCCGCGGCCGAGGAGGACATCCTGCGCAGCTACAAGCTGCACGCCAACGCCTATGTCACCAAGCCGGTGGACCTGGACCAGTTCATCGCCGCGGTCCGTCAGATCGACGACTTCTTCGTCCAGGTCGTCCGGCTGCCCGGCCGCACCGGCTGACCCGGCGCCTCAGGCGGGGGCGGGGGCGGGGACGCCTCAGTCGCCCCCGCCCCCGCAGGAGGACCCGCCGCAGGACGATCCGCCTCCGCAGGACCAGCCACCGCCGCTCCCGCCGTGGCCGCCGTCCCACCAGGACCCGCCCCGCCGCGAGGACCGGCGCCCGCCCCGGCCGGAGACGGCGATCACCGCGATCAGGACGACGACCGCGATCGTCAGGAACTCCATGGTCCGCACCCCCGTTTGCCGTGCCGATGTGCATGTGCGTGGGGGATGCCCCTAATGATCACCTCGCCAATCCTCACTTGAGCGACTTCAGAGCTTGACCGGCGGATGCGGGCGCGCGGCCCTTCAGTCGTGAGCGCTCGCCGGGCCGACCGGGACGTCCCCGCGCAGCGTGATGCGGTGCATGACACGGTGCTGGTCGCCGTAGTCGCGGTTGGCGTAGTGGGCCGTGCTGCGGTTGTCCCACAGCGCGACGTCACCCGGCCGCCACCGGTGCCGTACGACGTGCTCCGGCTTGGTGAGGTGGGCGTACAGGATGTCGAGGAGGCCCCGGCTCTCGTGCTCCGAGACACCCACGATGTGGGAGGTGAAGCCGGGGTTCACGAACAGGCCCCTGCGGCCGGTCTCCGGGTGCACCCGCACCACCGGGTGCTCCACCGGCTTCAGCTCCGTGAACACCTCGCCCTCCCACACGTTGCCCCGGCCCTGCCGGCGCTGGGCGAGGTAGTAGCCGAACTCCCGGCTGCCGTCGTGGACGGCGGTGAGCGTGTCGACGTGGGCGCGCAGGCCCGGCGACAGCGACTCGTAGGCGAGCTGGCTGTCGGCCCAGCTGGTGTCGCCGCCGTTGGGCGGCAGCACCACGGCACGCAGGACCGAGATGGCCGGCGGGCGCCGTACGAACGTCACGTCGGTGTGCCAGACGTCGGCGAACCCGTTGTCCTGGCTGTCCAGGGAGTACACCTCGGGTGCCACGTCACCGGAGTCGTGCACGGGATGCCCGACGGTCACTTCGCCCAGGCGCCTGCCGAACTCGATCTGCGCCGCGTCGTCGAGGCCGTGCTGACCGCGCACGAAGAGCACCTTGTACGTCACCAGTGCCTCGCGCAGCGCGAGGACCTGGTCGTCGTCGAGGCGCCCGAGGTCCAGACCGTCGATCTCCGCGCCGAAGCGGGGGCCGAGTGGGGTGAGGGGCAGCCGGGTCAGGGCGGGCCGCTCGCTGAGAACGCTCACGTGAATTTCCTTTCCTGGGTGTGCGGGTGGGGGTGAGGTTGGGTGGGTGAGGTGGGGGTGAGGGGTCAGGCCGCCGCGGCGGCCTTGACCGCGTGGGACACCTGCGCGCGCAACTCGGCGAACCGCTCGGAGCGACGCAGCTCCTCGGGGTCCGTCTCGCCGCGCGGCAGCGGAACCGGCAGGTCGAGGGCCACGGTCCCGGGGCCCTTGGTCAGCACCACGATGCGGGAGCCGAGGAACACCGCCTCGTCCGCGGAGTGCGTCACGAACACCGCCGTCCGCCCGGTCCGGTCGGTCATGCGGCGCAGGTCCTGCTGGAGCCGCTCCCGGGTCAGCGCGTCCAGCGCCGCGAACGGCTCGTCGAGCAGGAGAAGCGGATTCTCGGCCGCGAGCGCGCGGGCGATCGCGACACGTTGCTGCTGGCCGCCGGAGATCTCCCAGACGCGCCGCTTCTCCGCGCCTTCCAGACCGACCCGGGCCAGCAGCTCCGCGCGCCGCTCCGGCCGGCGGGCGCGGTCCACTCCCGCGTACCGCAGCGCCAGGTCGATGTTGCCTCCCACGGTCCGCCACGGGAACAGCCGCGGAGTCTGGAACACCACCCCCGCTGCCCGGCCGGGCCGCGGCTCCGCGCCGGACACCCGCACCGATCCGCGCGTGGGCCGCTCGAAACCGGCGATCAGCCGCAGCAGGGTGCTCTTGCCGCAGCCGGAGGCACCCACGAGGACCAGGAACTCCCCGGCCGGTACGGTCAGGTCGACCGGCCCGACGGCGGTGAAGGTCTCGCCGCCCCGGCCGTAGCGGTGGACGACGTCGTCGAGGCGGACGGATCCCTCGGCCGCCGCGCCCGCTCCGGCGGGGGCCACCACGGTCTCACTGGACGACATCGGGCAGCCCCTTGAGGTAGAACGCCTTGCGGACGACGTCCTCGGACGGCGCGGCGGCGATCTGCCGCTGGCCGGCCAGGAACCGGCCGGTGTCGGTGACGTAGCCGAGCAGCTTGCCCGGACGGCCCTCGCTGCCCAGCCAGTCGGCGGAGACCACCTGCTCCGGCGTGAGGAACACGCCCTGCGACAGCTGCGCCCTGGCGTCCGCCGCGCCGATGCCGAGTTCCGCCGCGACCGCCCGCACCGCGCCGTCCGGGTCGGACTTGAGCAGGCGCAGCGCCTCGGCCTGCGTCTTGCGCCAGACGTCGATGGCCTTCGGGTCCCGCGCGATCAGGTCGTCCGACACGACGGCCAGGTCGAGGGTCGGCCGGCCCGCCGCGCCGATCTCCTTGCTGCTGGTGAGCTGGGTGCCGGTCGCGCGCAGTTCGTCGAGGGTCGGCAGCCAGACGTACGTGGCGTCGATGTCCCCGCGCTGCCACGCGGCGAGGATCGGCTGCGGCTGCAGGTCGATGAGCTGCACGTCCGACGGCCGCAGGCCCGCCTTCTCCAGCGCCGCCAGCAGGCTGTAGTGGGAGGTGGAGGCGAAGGGCGTGGCTATCTTCCTGCCCTTCAGCCCGGCGACGTCGGTGATGCCGGTGGCCTTGCGCACCACCAGGGCCTCGTTCTCGCCCGCGACGTCGAGGATCCACGCGACCTTGTACGGGATGGGCGAGTCGCCGGACACCCCGCGGGCGAACGGACTGGAGCCGAGCGCGGCGATGTCGAGGGACCCGCCGATGAAGGCCTGGTTGACCCCGGCACCGGAGTCGAACTTGATCCAGGTGATCTCGTGGTCCGGCAGGGCCTTCTCCAGCAGCTTCCCGTGCTTCACGAGCAGGTCGCCGCTGGGGAAGGCGAAGTAGCCGATGCGCAGCCGCTTGGAGCCGCCGGACGCCGACCCCTCGCCGTCGGACGAGCAGCCGGTGACGGCCGCGGACACGGTCGCCAGGGCGCCGGCGAGGAGGAGACGACGGGACGGGCCTCGTGAGGCAGGGGACATGGTGGAACCGTTTCTGTGCAGGGGAGGGAAAGGGGTGAGGCAAGAGGGGATGGGAGGAGAGGGAACGGGAGAGGTCGGGGTGCGGGCTACGCGCGACCGCGCCACGGAACGACCGCGCGTTCCAGCCGCAGCAGCAAGCCGTCGATGATCAGCCCGGAGACGCCGATGGCGATGATGCCGACGAGCACCACCGGCGTGTTGTTGTAGTTGGCGGCGTCCTTGACCATGCCGCCGATCCCGGGCAGACCGTTGACCAGCTCGGCGGCGACCAGGGAGGAGTAGGCCACACCGACGGCCAGCCGGATCCCGGTGAGCGTCTCCGGCAGCGCGGACGGCACGACGACGTCCCGGACGACGTCCCACCGCGAGCCGCCGAGCGCGCGGGCGGCCTCGATCAGGCTCTTCGGTACGGCGGTGACGGCCGTGGTGGTGGACACCGCCACCGGCGGGAACGCGGCCACGGCCAGCAGCGTGACCTTCGGCGCCTCGTCGATGCCCAGCCAGATGATCAGCAGCGAAAAATACGCCAGCGGCGGCAGGGTCCGCAGGAACGTGATCCACGGCTCGAACAGGGCGCGCAGCCGGCCGACGGTGCCCATGAGCAGCCCGAACACCACCCCGGCGGCGACACCGATGCCGGCGCCGATGGCGATGCGCCGCAGGCTGATGCCCAGGTGCTCGACGAGCGTGGTGCCGTTGTAGCCCCGTACGCCGTCGTGCGTGGTGGACACGTCGACGAACGCGTCCCACACCGCGGCCGGCGGCGGGACCAGGGTCTCGCTCCACGTCCCGCTCGCCGCCAGCAGCTGCCACAGGACGAGGAAGCACAGGAGCGAGCCCAGCGGCAGCGCGGCACGGCGCACGCGCGCCGCCGCCTTCCGGGCCCGCCGCCGGGGTTCGGGCGGCGCGCCGGCCGGGTCGGCGGATTCGAGCAGGGTGGGAGTCAGGGACACGGACGTCCTCCAGGGGCGCCGGAACGTGAGCGGCCGCCGCGATCAGAGGGCGGCCGGTCCCGGCCGGAAGTCATGCCGGCCGGAGAGGCCGGGGAAAGCCGAAGGGGAAGGGGAAAGCCGAAGCAAGAAAGGGGGGAAGCGCGCGCCGTGGTGAGAGGGCGCGGGCCGACCGCCCGGTGCGGGTGATGTCACCGCACGGCAGGGCGCGTCAGGAGAAAGGGGTCAGCGACAACACGAACCCGGGCGCCGGCACAGGTCGATGACCAGGCGTCGCACCAAGGGCTCGGAATTCATGAGTCCTATTTCTACCTCAGTCCCGGCTCCGCACCAATGGGCGTCCACTCTCCGGAACGCGGCGCGCCGGCCCGGCGTGCTCACGCGACGCCGCCGTACGCGCGGGCGTTGCGCACGAACAGGGTGTGCAGCGCCCGGACGGCCCGGGGAACCCGCCCGGAGGGGCGGCTCTGCAGGACCAGCAGCACATCGGTCGCGTCGCCCGCGAGCGGCCGTACGGTGATCGCGCCGCGGCGCTCCAGCGGGTCACCGATGACGCTGAAGTCGGGCAGCACGGTCGCCCCCAGTCCTTCGGCGACCATCAGCTTGCCCATCTCGGCGCCGTCGGTGGAGTACGAGAAGGACGGCGTACGGCCGCCCAGCAGCCGGTGCACGAACCGGTGCATCACATAGCCGGACCGCATCACGATCAGCGGCTGGGCCAGGAGATCGTCCACGTCCACCGCCTCCCGGGCGGCGAGCGGACTGTCCGCGCGCACGCACACCACCGGGCGGCCGCGCAGCAGTTCCGTCGTCTCGAAGCCGGGCGGCATGTCGTCGCCCCCGAGGTAGTTCACCAGCCCCAGGTCGAACGCGCCCTCCAGCAGCCCCCGGTGGATCTCGGACTGCTGCGCGCCGACCAGTTCCACCTGGGTGCGCGGGTGGGCGGACCGGAACTCCCGCACGGTCGGGATCACCAGCGGCACCGTGGCGGTGTTGACCGTGCCGAGCCGGACCATACGGCTGATGCGATGCTGGTCACCGGCCGCGCCGCGCAGCCGGTCGACGGCGTCCAGCACGCTCATGATGTACGGCAGCAGCTCCCGGCCCTCGTCGCTGACCTTCGCCCCGGACCGCTTGCGCTCCAGCAGGTCCACGCCCAGCTCCCGCTCCAGATTGCGCACGGTCTCGCTCAGCGCCGGCTGAGACAGGTGCAGCTCCTCGGCGGCCCGCCGCAGCGAACCCGAGCGCGTGACGGCCGCGATGTATTCGAGCTGTTCGATACGCACGACCGTGAGACTGCCGCCGGCCGCCGGGCGGGTTCAAGGGAATCCCTGTCACAACCTCGTGAATAACTTCTGTCAGTACGCGGAAACGGCTCCGGGCAATCTTGACCCGCCCGACGTGCCGCTGCTTTGATCGATGACATGAAGCGACAGGATCTCACGCGGCGACGCCACGTCGACCTCGCGCGTGTCTCCAGCTCCTGCTGTCGCCGCCGGGTCTGAGGCCACCGAGCTCACCCGAGGGAAACCCTCGCACTCGCACCGGTCTCCTTTCGAGTCCGCCCTTGTGAATTCTCCCGCGAGCCGTCTGCCGTAACGCTCGCGGCTTTCCCGGGAACGCCGTCCCCGCACGCCCGCGTCCCGGCCACCGCACACTTTCCCCGCACGCCTGCGTGCCTTTTTCCGCGGGCGTTCTCATGCCAGGAGTTCCCCATGTCCGTACCGCCCGGATCCGATCCCGTCCGCTTCGCCTACTGGGTGCCGAACGTCAGCGGCGGCCTGGTCACCAGCACCATCGAGCAGCGCACCGACTGGAGCTACGACTACAACCGCGAACTGGCCGTCCTCGCCGAGAACAGCGGCTTCGACTACGCCCTCAGCCAGGTCCGCTACATGGCCAGCTACGGCGCCGAGTTCCAGCACGAGTCGACCAGTTTCAGCCTGGCCCTGCTGCTGGCCACCCAGCGGCTGAAGGTGATCGCCGCCGTCCACCCCGGTCTGTGGCACCCCGGAGTCCTCGCGAAACTCGGCGCCACCGCCGACCACCTGTCCGGCGGCCGGTTCGCCGTCAACGTCGTCAGCGGCTGGTTCAAGGGCGAGTTCACCGCCCTCGGGGAACCCTGGCTCGAGCACGACGAGCGCTACCGCCGCTCCGAGGAGTTCATCCGCGCCCTGCGTCAGATCTGGACCGAGGACCACACCGAACTCGCCGGGGACTTCTACCGGTTGCGTGACTTCACGCTCAAGCCCAAGCCCGTCGCCGTCCCCGGGCGCCCGCACCCGGAGATCTTCCAGGGCGGCAACTCCACCGCCGCCCGCGCCATGGCCGGCCGCGTCTCCGACTGGTACTTCAGCAACGGCAAGGACTTCGACGGCGTCACCGAACAGCTCGGCGACATCCGCGCGTCCGCCGCCCGGGCCGGCCGCACGCCGCCGAAGTTCGGCCTCAACGGCTTCCTCATCGCCCGCGACACCGAGGCCGAGGCCCGCGACACGCTCCGCGAGATCGTCGCCAAGGCCGACACCCCGGCCGTCCACGGCTTCCGGGACGCCGTCCAGCAGGCCGGCCCGTCCACCGCCGACGGCAAGGGCATGTGGCAGGACTCGAGCTTCGAGGACCTCGTCCAGTACAACGACGGCTTCCGCACCGGCCTGATCGGCACCCCCGAGCAGATCGCCGAGCGGATCGTCGCCTACAAGCGGCTCGGCGTGGATCTCTTCCTCCTCGGCTTCCTGCACTACCTGGAGGAGGTCGAGTACTTCGGCAAGCGCGTGCTGCCTCTCGTCCGCGAACTGGAGGCGCAGCAGCCGCAGTCCGAGCCCGTCCCCGCCCACTCCTGACCGGCCGGCCCGTACGCCCGCGACGCGCCTCCGCCCGCAACGCGCCTCCGCCCGCGACGTGCCGGCGCACGCGTCCCCACCGTCACCACCGTCGCACCACACCCGCACCCCGCACGCGACCGCACCCGCACGCGGCGTGAACCGCACCCGCACGCGGCGTGAACCGCACCGAGAGGAATCCCCATGAGCATCACCGCACCGGCCGACTGGAAGTCCGTCCCCGCCCCGAGCGACGCCGAGGGCTGGATCGCCCGCGCCGCCGAGGTC
The DNA here is from genome assembly GCF_040678395.1 of Streptomyces sp. NPDC052687. Lineage (NCBI taxonomy): Bacteria > Bacillati > Actinomycetota > Actinomycetes > Kitasatosporales > Streptomycetaceae > Streptomyces > Streptomyces sp. NPDC052687. The sequence continues at coordinate 53,950 of NZ_JBFATR010000018.1, forward strand.
GCCGCCGTCCTCGCCTCCGACGCCGCGGCCCGCGACAAGGCGGGCGCCACCCCGTACGCCGAGGTCCGGCTGCTGAAGGAGGCCGGCCTGGTCACCCTCCTCGGGCCCGTCGAGCACGGCGGCGCCGGCCAGGACTGGACCACCGCCTACCGCGTCGTCCGCGAGGTCGCCAAGGCCGACGGCTCGATCGGCCAGCTGCTCGGCTACCACTACCTGTGGAACTGGGCCGCCCGGCTGGTCGGCACCCGCGAACAGTGGGAACACGTCGAGGCCGAGGCCGCCCGCAACCAGTGGTTCTTCGGCGGCGCGGTCAACCCCCGCGACGACGACGTGGTGGTGCGCGACGAGGGCGACACCCTCACCTTCACCGGCCGCAAGTCGTTCTCCACCGGCAGCAAGGTCTCCGACGTCACCGTGCTGGAAGGCGTCCTGGAGGGCACCGACGACCACGTCTTCGCCATCGTCCCGTCCGACAGCGAAGGCCTCACCTTCCACGACGACTGGGACAACATCGGCCAGCGCCTCACCGAGAGCGGCGGCGTCACCCTCGACGCCGTCCGCGTCCCCTGGTCGGCCGCGGCCGGCTACGTCGACAAGCGGTTCCGGCCGCGCGTCTACAACACCCTCAACGTGCCGACCATCCAGCTGGTCTTCGTCAACTTCTACCTCGGCATCGCCGCCGGCGCCCTGGAGACCGCCGCGGCCTACACCCGCACCAAGTCCCGGCCCTGGCTGCACGGCGGCCACGAGCGCGCCGTGGACGAGCCGTACGTCATCGACATCTACGGCGACCTCACCGCCAAGCTCTGGGCCGTCGAGGCACTCGCCGACGCCGTGGCCGCCGAGGGCCAGAAGCTGCACGACGACCCCGACGCCGTCACCGAGAAGACCCGCGGCGAGTTCGAGGTCCGGGTGGCCGCCGTGAAGGCCCGCGCCACCGACGTGGCCCTGGAGGTCACCAACCGCATCTTCGAGGTGACCGGCGCACGGGCCACCGCCTCCGCGGAGGGCCTCGACCGCTTCTGGCGCAACATCCGCACCCACACCCTGCACGACCCGGTCGCCTACAAACGGCGCGAGGTCGGCCGCCACGTCCTCACCGGCGAACTGCCGCAGCCCACCTGGTACTCCTGAAAGGTCCACGCTCCGATGGCCACCGTCCTCTCCGTCTCCGGCAGCCCTTCCGCCACCTCCCGCACCGCCCGCCTGCTGCGCCACCTGGACGACCGGCTCGTCGCCCAGGGGCACCAGGTCGTCCCCCTCGACGTCCGCACCCTCCCGCCCGAGGCCCTGCTGCACGCGCACCTCGGCCACCCGGCGATCGCCGAGGCCACCGCGCTCTTCGCCCAGGCGGACGGCGTCGTGATCGGCACCCCGGTCTACAAGGCCGCCTACTCCGGGCTGCTGAAGTCACTGCTCGACCTCCTCCCGCAGTACGCCCTGGCCGGCAAGACCGTGCTGCCGCTCGCCACGGGCGGCACCACCGCCCACGTCCTGGCCATCGACTACGCCCTGCGCCCGGTCCTCGCCTCCCTGGGAGCCGCGCACATCACCCCTGGCTGGTTCACCCTCGACAAGGACATCACGGTCACCGACGACGGCTCGCTGACCGTCGCGCCCGCCTCCGCCGAGGCCCTCGCCCAGGTCACGGACCAGTTCTCACTCGCCCTGGGCGGCCGTACGACCCTGCTGGCGGCCACCGGATGAGCGCCCCGCACGTGATCGCCGGCGACGCCGAGGCCCTCGACGTCGCCGGCGAGCTGGCCGAGGACTTCCGCAAGGGCGCCGCGGAGCGGGACGCGCTGCGCCGGCTGCCGCGCGCGGAACTGGAACGGCTGTCCGCCTCCGGGCTGCTCGGGGTGACGGTGCCCGCCGGGTTCGGCGGCGCCGACGTCCGCACCGAGACCCTCGCCGAGATCTTCCGGCGGCTGGCCGCCGCCGACGCCAGCCTCGCCCAGATCCCGCAGAGCCACTTCGTGTACGTCAACGTCCTGCGCCGGCAGGGAACCCCCGACCAGCAGCGGTTCCTCTTCGGCGAGGTGCTGCGCGGCAAGCGCTTCGGCAACGCCCAGTCCGAGGCGGGGACCCGGCACGTGCAGGACATCCGCACCCGCCTCACCCGCCGGCCGGACGGCTCGTACCTCCTCGACGGCGTCAAGCACTACTCCACCGGCGCCCTCTTCGCCCACTGGATCCCCGTCCTCGCCCGCGCCGACGACGACAACCTGCACGTGGCGTTCGTCCCGCGGGAGGCGCCGGGGCTCACGGTCGTCGACGACTGGGACGGCATGGGCCAGCGCACCACCGCCAGCGGGACCGTCCGCCTGGAGTCGGTGCCCGTCCCCGCCGACCGGGTCGTACCGCACCACCTCACCTTCCGCGGACCGCAACTCCACGGCGCCGTCGCCCAGTTGCTGCACGCCGCCATCGACGCCGGGATCGCCTCCGGCGCACTGGCGGAGGCGGCCGACTTCGTCCGCACCAGAAGCCGCCCCTGGTTCGAGAGCGTCGACGAGGGACACCCGACCGCCGCCGACGACCCGCTGCTGATCCAGCGGTTCGGCGAACTGGCGATCAGGGTGCGGGCCGCCGAGGCGCTGCTCGCCACGGCGGCGCGGTCCGTGGACACCGCCCGTGCCGACCTGACCGACGACACGGCCGCCGAGGCCTCGATCGCGGTCGCCGCGGCCAAGGTGACGGCGGCCGAGGCCGCGGTGGAGGCGGGCAGCGCCCTCTTCGAGGTGGCCGGCACCCGCGCCGCGCTCGACTCCCTGAACCTGCACCGCCACTGGCGGGACGCCCGCACCCACACCCTGCACGACCCGGCCCGCTGGAAGGTGCAGCACATCGGCCGGTACACCCTCAACGGCACCCGCCCGCCCCGGCACGGACTGCTGTAGACGCCCGCCCCCGAACGGAGACCCCCCATGTCCCTCACCTTCCACTGGTTCCTGCCCACCAACGGCGACAGCCGGCACGTCGTCGGCGGCGGCCACGGCACCCCCGCCGGCGCCGCCGGCCGCGACCGGCCCCCGACGGTCGCCTACCTGAGCCAGATCGCCCGCGCCGCCGAGGACCTGGGCTTCACGGGCGCCCTCACCCCGACCGGCGCCTGGTGCGAGGACGCCTGGCTGACCACCGCGATGGTCAGCCGCCACACCGAGCGGCTGAAGTTCCTGGTCGCCTTCCGGCCCGGCTTCGTCTCCCCGACGCTGGCCGCGCAGATGGCGTCCACCTTCCAGCGGCACAGCGGCGGACGGCTGCTGCTCAACGTCGTCACCGGCGGGGAGAGCCACGAACAGCGCGCCTACGGCGACTTCCTCGACAAGGACGCCCGCTACCGCCGCACCGGCGAGTTCCTGGAGGTGGTGCGGCGGTTGTGGCACGGCGAGACCGTGGACCTGACCGGCGAGCACCTGCGGGTCGAGGGCGCCACGCTGGCCCGCGTCCCCGACCCGGTCCCGGAGGTGTACTTCGGCGGCTCGTCGCCGATCGCAGGCGAGGTCGCCGCCCGCCACGCGGACGTCTACCTCACCTGGGGCGAACCGCCCGCCGCCGTCGCCGAGAAGATCGCGTGGATCCGCGCGCTGGCCGAGAAGGAGGGGCGCACCCTCCGCTTCGGCGTCCGGCTGCACGTCATCACCCGCGACACCGCCGAGCAGGCCTGGGCCGAGGCACGGCGGCTGCTCGACGGCTTCGACCCCGAGGCCGTCAAGGCCGTCCAGGCGGGCCTGGCCCGCAGCGAGTCCGAGGGCCAGCGCCGCATGCTCGCCCTGCACGGCGGCAGCCGCGACAACCTGGAGATCCACCCCAACCTGTGGGCCGGCATCGGACTGGTGCGCGGCGGCGCGGGCACGGCCCTGGTCGGCAGCCATGAGGAGGTCGCCGACCGGATCGCCGAGTACCACGCGCTCGGCATCGACGAGTTCGTCCTCTCCGGCTACCCGCACCTGGAGGAGGCGTACTGGTTCGGCGAGGGAGTCCTGCCCAGGCTCGAAGCGCGAGGACTGTGGACCCACCCGTTCCGCGACCCCGCCGACGCACGCCCCGCCGCCCAGGTCCCCTTCGCCGGCACCGGCGGCACCCCCCGGCACTGACGCGGGGACGCGGTCGCGCCGAAGCCGGACGCGGGGACTCGGTGGGCCCCAAAGCCGGACGCGGGGACGCGGTGGGCCCCGAAGCCGGACGCGGGGCGCGGTGGGCCCCGAAGCCGGACGCGGGGACGCGGTGGGCCCCGAAGCCGGACGCCGGGACGCGGTAGGCCCCGAAGCCGGACGCCGGGACGCGGTAGGCCCCGAAGCCTGAAGCGGGGCGGTCGCGCCGAAGCCCGTCACACGCCCGCCACGAACTCGTCATACACCACCCGGAATGCCGGTCCCGGGCACGCCGGTTGGTGTGGGTATGACTCTCGGATTAGCGCTCGCCCTCGAACAGGACATCGACCGCACGGTGCTGCTGGCACGGGAGGCCCACGACACCGGACTGCGCTCCGTCTGGTTCGGGCAGACCCTCTCCTACGACTCTCCCACGCTCGCCGCGGTCGTCGGCCGTGAGGTCCCCGGGCTGCACGTCGGGACCGCCGCGATCCCCGTCTTCGGCCGCCATCCGCTGCTCGTCTCCAGCCAGGCGCAGACCGCGCAGGCGGCGACCGGCGGCCGGTACCACCTCGGACTCGCCCTGGGCACCAAGTACGTCACGGAGACGGCTTTCGGCATTCCGCACGAGCGCCCCGTCCGGCTGCTCCGCGAATTCCTCACCGCCCTGCGCCAACTCGTCGAGACCGGCAGCGCCGACTTCCGCGGCGAACTGCTCACCGCCCACACGCCGTTGCCCGCCGCGGTCCCGGGCGCCGTACCGCCCGTGCCGATCCTGGTCGCCGCCATGGGACCGCAGGCGCTGCGCGTCTCCGGTGAACTCGCGGACGGCATCCTTCCCTACCTGGCCGGCCCGCGTGCCCTGGCCGAACACATCGTCCCGGCCGTCACCGCGGCCGCCGAGGCGGCGGGCCGGCCGGCACCCCGCATCGTGGCGTTCGTGCCCGGCGTGGTCACCGCCGACGTCGAAGCCGCCCGGGAGAAGGCCGTCGAGGCACTCGGGTTCTACGAGCGGTTCCCCTCCTACGAGCGGGTCATCCGCCTGTCCGGCGGCACCCGCGCCGCCGACCTGGCGGTGATCGGCGACGAGGAGACCGTCGCCGCCGAGGTCGCGCGCTACCGGGCGGCCGGGGCGACGGACGTGGTGTTCACGACGACCGACCTGACCGGCGACGCCGACCGGCGCCGCACCTGGAAACTCCTCGGAGAACTGGCGACCGGCTGAGCCGGGGGCGTCCGGCCGGCGCGATCCGCGGTCTCCGGCCGGCGTGAGCCGCGAGACACCGGGCGAGCGCTGACCGGACGCGCCCACGGTTGAAACCCTGCCGAGGACCGCCCTTGACCTGGCCTAAGCAGGCAGGGAGCAGACACTTCGGGAGACTCCGTGTTCCGTACCATGTGCAACTACAGGATCTAGTATCTGGGTGTTTCCCCTCGTCAGAACCCTGATGATTGGAATACGGGTCAGCGTGGGGCCGCACGGTTCCCGGTTTGGTGACCTGGACCCATGGCAGGGCCGCGCTGCCCGGCGTCCTGTTCGGGAGGCGGAACCACGTCAACTGCGATGCGCTGCAGCATTGATCCGCGACTGGACATCGTTGGCACGTCAGGTGGTCAGCCCTCCTGCTGCCGCATGGTCGTTCATGTCGCCAGCCAGCCCCTTACCCAGACCGGCAGCCATGGTGAGCAGTGTCTCGAATGCGCTGAGGCGGCGAAACGTCTCGGCATACGCCACCTGCTTCTCCAGGGGAAGCTGGAGCACCTGGAGACGCCGGATGTCGACCCGGGATGAGCTGGAGGCGTGGGTGCCTGCCTGGCGCCCGTTGGCCGGCGCACGCAGACAACCAGCGAGGAAGTGGGCGTCCAGCTTCTCGGAGTCCACCCGCAGGACGTAGAGCTGCGGACCGACGGCCATCGGAGGTCCTTGGTGGACCCAGGCTCGGAAGGCCCGGATCACTCCGGCGACCACGACATCACCCTCCTCGGCGAGGGCATGCGCCGAGTCGGTGGACAGGACCTGGCCCGGCCTGCCGTCGTGCAGGAGGTCTGCGATGGTGAGGAGCGGCACGGTGGCCCCACGGGTCGGTACCGTCGCTTCCGGGGGCTGTTGGCCGGCGCGCAGCGTCAGCGCGCCCGCCTTGACCAGGTCTCCGAGGGTCGTCATGGCCTGCTGGGTACCGGCCTCGACCTCGAGAAGGGACAGATGCCGCGCCTGATCGGCCAGATCGGTCAGCAGTGACTTGAACTCATCCCACCTCGCCGCGATTTCCTTCGGGGAGGGCTCCGACACGGAGGCGGTATAGCGTCCCGGGGTGACATCCACCTCGTCGTCCAGGAGGTCGAGCAGGGGAACGCGAACGGCTCCCTCCGGTGACCCCTTGCCGGGATGGTCGAGGGTCGCCAGCGCGGTGAGGACGAACGAACCGAGAGCATCCCAGTCGGGGCTCGGCTCGCGCGTTCCCGGTCGTGCGAAGCGTGTGGCGTCCACCAGGAGGGCGTCCTGGCCCGGGGGAGCGGCCGTCGGGCTGTCCGTCGCCGCTCTGAGGATCCACAACTGCAGGGACACGCTGTGCGGCTGCGCGCTGCCCGGGGGCAGGGACACGACCGCCCGAAGCGCCCCGGTGCGCAGCAGGGAGCCACGGATGCGGCGGCCCGCCTTGCGTGACGCGACCGCCGGGGGAAGGACGACCACGGCGGCACCGCCGGGCTTGAGGTGAGCAAGGAGGTGCTGCACCCAGGCCAGCTCGGGTTCGGTCCGCGGAGGCAGACCATGGGTCCAACGCTGGTCGGTGGCGAGCTCCTCGTATCCCCAATCCCGTTCGTTGAAGGGCGGGTTGCACACCGCGATGTCGGCTCGTATGTCGCCGAAGGGATCCTCCCGCAGTGCGTCGGCCATGGCGATCCGCGTACGGATGTCACGGTCCTCCGCGATGAAGTCGAGCCGGGCGGACGCCAGCGCGGCCAGCGCCTTGTCCCGCTCGCACGCGAACAGTTCGAGCCCCGTACCGTCGTACTCCTGCGCGGCTGCGGCGGCCAGGTGCCCCGTGCCACAGGCCGGATCGAGGAATGTCAGTCCGCCGTCCTTGGAACCGAGACGGACTGCGAGGGCGATCCGGACCATCAGTGCGGCGAGTGGCGGTGGCGTGGTGCTGAGCTGCCGGACATGGGTTTCCAGCCACCGTTGGAGCAGGAACTCGAAGGTCTCGCGCGGTCCCTCCTCCCGTCCCAGCCTCGCCGCCTGGGCCACCAGGTCACGAGCCTGTGCGGACAGTTCTGGATGGGCGATCCGGGCTTTGGGGGAACGCATCCGGCGGGCGGCCTCGGCCACGGCCAGACCCGACTCGTTCCGGCTGCCGAGTACCTCGAAACGTGGCCAGAGAAGCTCCTTGCGGCCGATGTCGTTGAGCTTGCCGTTCTCCCGAAGCCACTGTTCGACCTCCGCGAGCGAGAACTGCGGGCTGACGTCGGTTCCCCCGATCCGGGTGGGGAAGGAGTCGTGGCGGCGCCGCCAGTTGCTCACCGCGGCTCGCCCGACGCCGGCGATCCGGGCGATCTCGGCCAGGCTGACGGGTACGACGTCCGGATTGCTCATCGATCAGTCTCCGAGGTACTTGGCGGCTGGGCTGGTCGGCGTCCCAGCGGCCGTAGTGCTGAGAGGCTACTACGCTTATTGACTTTGTTCACAGAGCCCGCGTTCCACCATGATGTGCAGAAAGTGTGGAGGTCAAGGAATATGTCGAGTCCGATGCCGGGGATCGTGCTCTGTGACCGTTATCGACTGGAGTCGGTCCTGGGTCGGGGCGTGATGGGGCAGGTGTGGCGGGGGCGTGACCTGCCCCTCGACCGGCCCGTCGCGGTGAAGACCGTCGCCACGGAACTGCTGGCCGTGGCGGGCGGCCGCGATGCGGCCCTGGCGCGGTTCCACCGTGAGACGAGGGCGGCCGCGCGTCTGAACCACGCCAACGTTGCCACCGTTTTCGATGCGTCGCTCACGGATGACACCTATTGCCTGGTGATGGAGCTGATCGAAGGCACCACCCTCGAGTACCTCTTCGATCAGTACGACAACGGGCGGTTCGACGTCCCCTCCGCGGCTGCCGTCGGTGCACAGATCTGCGCGGGACTGTCCGCGGTCCATGCGGCCGGTTTCGTCCACCGTGATCTGAAGACGCAGAACATCATGATCCGGCGCGACGGGATCGTGAAGATTCTGGACTTCGGGCTCGTTAAGCTGCTCAGTGACGTGGATCCGCGACTCACGGCGACCGGCGAGGGTATCGGCAACCTTCTCTGTGCCTCTCCCGAGCTCCTGGCCGACCGGGACCGGCTCGACGGCCGCAGCGACCTGTACGCCGTGGGCTGCCTGCTACACCACATGCTCACGGGTGCGCCCCCCTTCCCGACCCACCAGCCGGCACTCCTCGCCTCACACCATCTCGCCACACCCCCGCCCGTGGTCGCCGACGCGGGGGTGGACGTGCCCGGCGACCTCCAGGACCTGATCACGGCCCTGCTGGCCAAGCGGCCGGAAGACCGCCCCTCCTCTGCTGCAGAGGTGTACGCGGCCCTCGCACCCCACCTGCCGGACCCGCGCCCTGAGCTGGCTGTCAGGCGTACTGTGCCCGAGGACCCCCGACGCCCCTTCCTCGTCCCCCACGGTCCGCTTCCCCTGTGATCTCTCCCGCGCGACCTGGTTGGAGACGGGAGGTGGTTGCAACGCCCATCTTTCTGGTCGCATGGAGCACAGGCATGCCGTGTCAGTGACAAAATGGTCTCGTCGGCTGGGGGCCGTGCGTTCCCGGCCGTCAAGAGGTGGCGGGCGCGGCAGGCGCTGGAACTGGGGACGGGGCGCGATGCGGCGAAGCCTTGGACGGTACGAGCTCACGCACGAACTGGGCCGGGGCGGCATGGGGGTCGTCTGGGCGGCCCACGACCGCGACCACCATCGAGAGGTGGCCGTCAAGGTGCTCGCACCCCGCGGCCGCGGGACCGAACTCACCACCCTGGAACGCCGTTTCCTGCGCGAGGCCCGCCTGACCGGCCGCCTGCGCCACCCCGGTGTCCCCACCGTTCACGACCACGGCACCCACGAGGGCGAGTTGTACCTGGTCATGGACCTCGTCCCGGGCCGCGCACTGGACGCCGTCCTCAAGAACGACGGCCCGCTCACCATCGAGCAGGCGGCGGACGTCGCCCGCCGCACGGCCGAGGTGCTGTCCTACGCCCATGCTCAGGGCGTGGTGCACCGCGACCTCAAACCGTCCAATCTGATGATCACCCCGGACGGTGGGATCAAGGTCCTCGACTTCGGGGTCGCCGCCGCGCTCGAGCCCCATCCAGGAGAAACCCGCTTCACCGCCTCCAACGCCACCCCTGGCACCGTCGTCTACATGGCGCCCGAACAGGCCGTCGGCCGGACCGTGCCCGCCAGCGACCTCTACTCGCTGGGCTGCGTCCTGTACGAGCTGCTCACCGGAGCACCGCCCTTCACCGACGGCAGCCCTTTCATGCTCTACCACCGGCACGCCAACGAACCCGTCCCGCCGCTCGCCGACCGCCGCCCCGACGTACCGGACGGCCTGCGGACGCTGGTCGAGCGGCTGCTGGAGAAGAAGCCCGAGGACCGGCCCGCCTCCGCCGCGGAGGTGGCCGCCCTGCTCGCCGCATGGGCGCCTGGGCCGGCTCCCGTCGCCGAGGACATGCCCGCTCATCCCCGTCTGGCCGAGATCGAGGCCCTGCGCCGGGCGGGCCGTCCAGCCCGCGCCCTGGAGGAGTACCAGGAGCTGATGGCCGTCGGTGGCCTCGACCGCGCGAGCGCCCTCACCGCCAGGGCCGGAGCCGCCCTGTGCATCGGCGCGCTCGGGCGCACCCGGGATGCCCTGGACGAACTGAGGTCGGTCCTCGCCGAACAGCGCAGTCTGCTCGGGCCGGGGCACCCGGCCGTGCTGGACACCCGCTACGAGATCGCCGTCCTGCTGATCCGCGCCGGGGAGCGACGTGCTGCCGAGGAGCTGTTGCGTCGCCTCATCGACGAAGAAGACCGCATCCTGTCCGACAGGGACACCGGGCACGGGCGCAGCCGGGCACTGCTTGAGCGGCTGCGCCGGATGGGCTGAGGCGGAGCCTTCGGTCGATGTTTTGTGATCTGTGTTCACACTTAATGGCTCGTGTTAGCCTGCGGTCGCGTCGTTCCGGAGGGGAGACAGGAAACTGTCTACGGACGGCGGCGGAGAACAGCGAGGGGAACAGCACCCATGACGCCAGCAGCTCAGCGCGACACCGAGCGGACCGGATCGGAGACACTCCCCGAGGAAGGCAACCTGGTCGAGGTGCGCGGTCAGTCCTGGGTGGTCGCCCGCGTCGAGCCGTCCCCGCCTGCCCCCGACGGCCACCGGAACCGCCGCCCGGCCACCCTGGTCCACCTCCAGTCCGTGGCCGACGGTCGCTTCGGCGACACCCTGTCCGTGATCTGGGAGGTCGAGCCCGGCCGTCGCGTGCTGCCCGCCGGCTCCCTCCCCGACGCCTCCACCGGCACCTACGACTCCCCGAACCGCCTCGCCGCGTTCCTCGACGCCGTGCGCTGGTCCGCCGTAGCCTCCGCAGACGCCAAGACCCTCCAGGCCCCCTTCCGCTCCGGCGTCGCCGTCGAGCCGTACCAGCTGGAGCCGGTCTCCCGCGCCGTCGGCGCGCCCCGCGTCAACCTGCTCCTCGCCGACGACGTCGGCCTCGGCAAGACCATCGAGGCCGGCCTCGTGGTGCAGGAACTGCTGCTGCGCGGCCGGGCCCGCCGCACCATGGTCGTCTGTCCGGCCGGCCTCACCCTCAAGTGGCGCGACGAGATGGCCGAGAAGTTCGGCCTGGAGTTCACCATCGTCGACTCCGAGCACTGCGCCCGCCTGCGCCGCACTCACGGCACGGCGGCGAATCCCTTCCGCGTCCACCCGCTCACGATCGTCTCCCTGCCCTGGCTGCGCGGACAGAAGGCCCAGCGCCTCCTCGACGAGGTCATCGGCGCCCCCGAGGAGAGCCCCGACGGCGAGCACAAGCGCTTCTTCGACCTGCTCGTCCTCGACGAGGCCCACCACGTGGCGCCGGCCGCGCCCAAGCAGGTGTACGCCGTCGACTCCCAGCAGACGAAGCTGATCCGGCGCCTCGTCCCGCACTTCGAGCACCGCCTCTTCCTCTCCGCCACCCCGCACAACGGCTACCCCGAGTCCTACACGGCGCTCCTGGAACTGATCGACGACCAGCGTTTCGCACGCGGAGTCGACCCCGACAAGGAAGCGCTCAAGGACACCGTCGTACGACGCCTGAAGTCGACGGTGACCAACGCGGACGGCACGCCCCGCTTCCGCACCCGCAAGACCCTCGAACTCCCCGTCGAGTACACCCCCCAGGAACGCGAGATCCACGGTCTGCTCGGTGAGTTCGCCGAGCTGCGCCGCAAGAAGCTGACACCCAAGGCTCGGGGCGGACGCCGCGCCGCCGACCTGGTGACCCTGCTGTTGAAGAAGCGCCTGTTCTCCTCCCCGGCGGCCTTCCTGCACACCGTCCGGGTCTACCTGTCCCACCTGGAGGACACCGGCCCCGCACGGGGCCGCTCCGCGGCCGCCGAGGTCCCCGAGTGGCTGGAGGAGTTCGCCGACCTGGTCGCCGACCTCGACGACACCGGGCTGGTCGACGCCGAGGACGACGCGCTGACCCGCTCCACCTCGCTCACCCCGGCGGAGGACGGCCGGGAACTGGACCTCCTCCAGCAGATGGAGCGCTGGGCCCTCACGCACGAGGCGGCACCCGACTCCAAGGCGGAGACGCTGATCCGCGAACTCAAGGCCATCTGCCGCCCCGACGGCAAGAGGTGGACCAACGAACGCGTCGTGGTGTTCACCGAGTACCGCGACACACAGGAGTGGCTGTACGACCTCCTCCAGCAGGAAGAACTCACCGACGGCGGCCGTGTCGAGCGCCTGCACGGCGGCCTGTCGGCGGAAGAACGCGAGCGCATCCGCCTCGGCTTCCAGACCGACCCGTCCCGCGAAGAGGGCAAGGTCCGCATCCTCCTGGCCACCGACGCCGCCGGCGAGGGCATCGACCTCCAGAACCACTGCCACCGCCTGATCAACTACGACATCCCCTTCAACCCCAACAAGCTTGAACAGCGCATCGGCCGCATCGACCGCTGGGGCCAGAAGCACGACCCCGAGATCACCCACTTCATCGGTGCCGGCTGGCAGCAGGCCCAGGCCGGCTCCTACGAGGCCGACCTGGAGTTCCTCTCCCGCGTGGCCAAGAAGGTCGCGCGCATGGAGCACGACCTCGGCTCCGTCAACGCCGTCCTCGCCGACGCCGTACAGCGCCGCATGACGGGCGACACCGCACCGGTCGACATCGAGAACGCCAGGCCCAAGCCGATCAAGGGCCGCCGCACCGGTGGCGAGGTGGCGCCGGAACAGAACGTCACCGCGCAGACGAAGCGGCTCGCCGACCAGTACGACGAGACGGTGACCACGCTGGGTCTGACGCCGGCGAACGTCAAGCGGGTCGTCGACACGGCCCTGGCCCTGGACAACCAGCCGCCGCTCCTGCCCTCCACCTTCCGGGCCGAGGACTTCGAACCGGGCGACCTGTTCGAGGTCCAGCCCCTGTCGGGCAGCTGGGAGCGGGCGACCCGCGGCCTCGCGCACAAGCTCCGCGAGGGCGAGCAGCGCCCGCTCACCTTCTCCCCGTCGGTGGCCGCGCAGGCCAAGGACGACGTGGTCCTCGCCCACCTCAAGCACCCGCTGGTGGCCCTCTCGACGCGTCTGCTGACGGCAGCCGTGTGGAACGCGGACTCGATCGGCCTCAGCCGCGTCACGGCGGTCGTCTCGGACGACCCGGCGGTGACGACGACCCTGGTCTCCGCGTACGCGCGCTATGTCCTCGTCGGCACCGACGGCACCCGTCTGCACGAGGAAGTCCTGTACGCGGGCGGCTGGTTCGGCGACACGGGCCGCTTCCGCCGCTGGGAGTCCGTGGGTGAGCAGGGCAGGGTCTTGTCCCAGGCGCTCACCGAGGGCGTCGAGGCGGCCCCGCACCTCCGCAAGGAGCTGACGGAGGCCTGGCCGAGGCTCCGCGACCCCCTCTACCGCTCCCTGGAGGCCCGGGCCGGTGAACTCGGCCGCCAGCTGGAGAGCAGGCTCGCCGACCGCCGGGCGGAGGAGGAGCGCCGCATCACGGCCACCCTCGACCGCTTCGAGGCCACCCTGCGCGCCAAGCTCAAGGAAGAGGGAGAGGGGGAGGGCGAGCAGCTGGCCCTGCTGTCGACCCACGAGCTGACCGGCCACGAGCGCCGCCAGTTCGAGGACGACCGCCGACGCTGGCAGGAGCGCCTCGACGGCCTCCCCGCCGAGCGCGAACGCGAACTCGCCGCCATCGCCGCCCGCTACCGCGAGCCCCGCTCCCATCTCTTCCCCGCCGCCGTCGTCTTCGTGATCCCCGCAAAGGAAGCCCGCCGATGAGCCCCCGCCGCACCATGAGCCGTGGAGCAGCCGCCGCCAAGGCCCAGGCCACCGACGGCCGCCGGCAGCACCAGGAGTGGCTGGACCTGACCGAGGTCTCGGGCCCGTTCCTGACCATGCCGGTCCTGCTGCGCGCCTGGCCCCAGCTGGACACCCTGGAGAAGGACGAGCGGGCAAGGCTGCGCGCCCGGCACGCCGACTGGCAGACGGACACGACGGCGGGCCGCGACGAGTGGGTGGCGTACGTCCTGGGCCGCCTGCTGGAGTGGGGCGACGCGCTGGTGTTCCGCCAGGGCGAGTCGGAGCACGACGGCCTGGACCGCCTGACCCTGCGGGTGGCGGAGCACAACACCGAGGTCCGCCCCGACTTCGCCCTGGTCGAACCGGGCACGGACCTGGCGGCCGAGCCGGACGCGGAGTCCGCGGCGAAGCGGGTACGGCTGCTGGGCATGACGGTCCCGGCCGGTACGGCGCCCACGGCCCGCGTCGGCGGTGGCGGCGACTGGTCCGCGGCCCCCGCCGACCGCCTGGCCCGCCTCCTGCGCCACCACGGCGTACCGCTGGGCCTGGTGACCGACGGCCGCTGGTGGTGCCTGGTCTGGGCGCCACTGGGCGGTGTCACGACCACGGCCGTGTTCGACGCGATCGGCTGGAACGAGGCCGCGGAGCGCAACGTCGTGCGCGCGTTCGTCTCACTGCTGCGCCGCCGCCGGTTCTTCGAGTACGACGACGCCGAGACGCTGGTGGGCCTGCTGAAGGCCAGCCTGGCGGCGGGCGAGGACGTCACCGAGGCGCTGGGCGTCCAGGTCCGGCAGGCGGTCGAGCTCCTCGTGGACGCCATCGGGCGGGCGGACGTCCGGGCGGTCGAGCACGGAGCGCCGGGTCTGCACGCGTCCGGCGTGAGCGCGGGGGAGGTCTACCGGGGCGCGGTGGCCGTGATGATGCGCATCGTCTTCCTGCTGTTCGCGGAGGAACGGGGCCTGCTGCCGGCGGACAACGAGGTGTACGCGCGCTCCTACTCGGCCCGCTTCCTCAGGGACGAGCTGAAGGCGCGGGCGGACGAGGAGGGCGAGACGTCGCTGGAGCACACGACGTCGGCCTGGCACCGCCTGATCGCCCTGTTCCACGCGGTGCACGGGGGAGTGGACCACCCGGGTTCGGGCTTCCACCTCCCGGCGTACGACGGTTCGATCTTCGACCCGGACAAGTACCCGTGGCTGGAGCGCACCACCCCGCTCCTCCCCATCGACGACCGCACGGTCCTGCACATGCTCCAGGCGGTGCAGGAGGTCCGGGTCGGCAAGGGCAAGGACCGCGAGGTCCGCACGCTCAGCTTCCGGGCGCTGGACGTCGAGCAGATCGGCTACGTGTACGAGGGCCTGCTGTCGTACGACGGGCGCAGGGCGACCGAGCACATGGTGGGCCTGATCGGCCCGGAGGGCCTGGAACACGAGGTCCCGCTGCGCGAGCTGGAGTCCCTGGCGGCGAAGGCGGGAGGCTCGCTGAAGACGTTGGCGAAGTCCATCCACGAGAAGTGGAAGGATCCCAAGCCTCCCGCGACGGCCGGCCAGCTGGAGAAGAGGCTCGCCCCGCTGGGCGCGGAGGACGCGGCCGAGGCGCGCCGCCGGCTGAACGCGGTGACGAAGGACCCGGCGCTCACGGAGCGGCTGCTGCCGTTCGTCGGCATCATCCGGGAGGACCTGCGGGGCCTGCCGACGGTCATCCCGAACGGCGCGCTGTACGTGACGGAGTCCTCCCTGAGGAAGAACACGGGCACGCACTACACGCCCCGCTTCCTGGCGGAAGAGGTCGTGCTGCACGCGCTGGAGCCGCTGGTGTACGAGCCGGGTCCGCTCCAGACGGCGAACACGGAGGAGTGGCGGCTGAAGTCCTCCGAGCAGATCCTCGACCTGAAGGTCGCGGACATCGCGATGGGCTCGGCGGCGTTCCTGGTGGCGGCCTGCCGCTACCTGGCGGACCGCCTGATCGAGGCGTGGGAGTCCGAGGGCCGCGCGGACGCGATGACGTACCGCGCGGGGCGTGCCGTGGACGCGGTGACCGCGGCGGACGCGGAGCAGGACCCGGTGGTCGTCGAGGCGCGGCGCCAGATCATCGAGCACTGCCTGTACGGCGTCGACATCAACCCCATGGCCGTGGAGATGGCCAAGCTGTCACTGTGGCTGGTGTCGATGGACCCGGGGCGACCGTTCACGTTCCTGGACGACCGGTTGGTGTGCGGGGACTCGCTGCTGGGCGTGCACAGCATGGAGCAGATCCAGTCCGTGCACATGAAGCCGGGCCGGCAGACCGACATCCTGGCCGAGCAGGCACGGGAATTGGTGGACCAGCTGACGCGTGAGCGGTTGGCAATTACTGCGATCAAGGGTGTTGATCTGCCGGCGCTGCAGAAGAAGCGGGAGCGGTTGGAGGCCGTCAACCGGCATTCGCGGCGGCTGCGGCTGGTGGGGGACTTGATCGCGGGGGCGGCGCTGGCTACGTGTGCTTCGGGGCGGGTGCCTTGGTATGAGGAGGAGGGCGGGGAGAGGGTCAGGGACCTGTTTCCGCGGGCTGCGTGGATCGTGCGGCAGATCGTGGAGGAGGGGGTTGAGGACGACTCCGAAGTGGTGAAGGAAGCGCGGGCTACTGCAGAAGAGTGGCTGGCGATTGAGCTGCCGGAGGGGGCGCTGGAACGGCGGCCGGTGCATTGGCCGTTGGTTTTTCCAGAGGTATTCTCTCTGCGAGGCGGGTTCGATGCAATTGTTGGTAACCCCCCCTTTTTGGGGGCGAAAAAGGTGTCCCTCGCAATGGGCTCCTCATATAGAGAGCACTTGGTAGATTATGTCTCGGCAGGCCAGCGTGGAAATGCCGACTTGGTGGCGTATTTCGAGCTTCGGGTTCACGCGCTTTTGAATTCGAAGGGTCAGTCCGGACTGATCGCGACTAACACACTTGCGCAGGGGGATACAAGGGAGGTAAGCCTCGATCAATTGGAGCGCAGTGGCGTGGAAATCCGTCGCGCCGTGAAAAGCGAGCCGTGGCCGTCAAGGTCAGCTCAGCTTGAATATTGTGCCGTGTGGACCAGTGGCCTGCCGACGGCAAAGTCGGCAGTGAGGGTGCTTAGCGGAGTTCCCGTGCCAAATGGAATTTCCACATC
Source organism: Streptomyces sp. NPDC052687 (assembly GCF_040678395.1). Lineage (NCBI taxonomy): Bacteria > Bacillati > Actinomycetota > Actinomycetes > Kitasatosporales > Streptomycetaceae > Streptomyces > Streptomyces sp. NPDC052687. Next base: position 70,695 of record NZ_JBFATR010000018.1, read on the forward strand.
CCTGAATCCCGCGTCCAGGGTCACTTCCTGGGCAGAGTCGCTGTTCAGAAATCGCAAGATTGCGTTCATGGGATCGAATGTTCTGGGTTTGGGGTTCACTCTCTCTGAGGCGGAGGCGCGGTCCTGGATTGATGAGGATTCACGGTATGCGGAAGTCCTTTTCCCTTACTTGATCGGGCAAGACGTCAACGGTCGCCCGGACCACAGTACTGATCGCTGGGTTATCAACTTCCATGACTGGGACCTAGTAAAGGCGCAAGCGTATCCCAAGGCCTTTGATCGAGTGGTTCGGGAAGTTAAGCCTGAACGGGAACGGAAGAATATTAAGGCTTATCGTGAATACTGGTGGCGTTACGCTTCAAAGGGGTCTAGCATGGTTGAGGCCCTGGCGCCGCTGAATTCTTGCATTGTGATCACTCTGGTTAGCAAAGCTGTCATGCCTGTGATGGTGCCGACAGGTCCTGTCTTTGCGCACAAGCTGGGCGTCTTCGCTTCTGAAGACCCGGCTCTTCTAGCGGTACTTTCAAGCTCAGTGCATTATTGGTGGGCCCTTGATCGTAGTTCGACGATGAAGGCGGATCTCAACTATAGCCCCACTGACGTTTTCGAAACTTTGGTTCGTCCGCCATTGACTGATTCACTTCGAGCTACTGGTGCTCGACTTCATGCCTATCGTCGCCAACTGATGCTCACTCGCGGTATAGGGCTTACCGCTACGTATAATCTCCTTCACGACTCTGAGTGCTGCGACGAAGATATTGTCGAGCTGCGCCGAATCCATCAGGATATCGATAAGGCCACTATCGAAGCCTACGGTTGGCATGACTTGTTGGACGGCTCCGGGCAGAACCCGGCCACGGATCCGACTTATAAGACCGTGCCGCTCGACAACGGCTTCCATGAGACCGACCAGGGCCCTCGCTACACAATCGGCCTCCTGGCCCGAACAGAAATCATTGATCGTCTGCGGCAACTGAATCATCAGGCATATGCTGACGAGGTCCACCTCGGGCTGCACAAGGGAGTGACCGAAAAGAATGTGAGGGAGAAGCACCCCGATCTCCCCCCTCCCTCTCCCGAAGTCATCCGGAAGCGCAAGGAGCAGCTGGCTGCGCGAGGTGGGTCGGATTTCGGGGAGGGCGCTGAGGGCGCCCTGTTCTGAGCCGATGGCATGACGACGGGCTGGTTCGCGTCACCGCAGATGACGCGAACCAGCCCGTCGTTCCGTTTAGGAATATTGAGCGACGCTATCCCGCAGTGAGTGCGACGAACGCCGCCCATTCGCCCCGGCTGACCCGCAGCACCGGCCCGTCGCCCATGGTCTTAGAGTCCCGTATGTATACGGCGTCGAGGCCGGTAGCCACCTCCACGCAGTCGCCGCCGTCCGATCCGCTGTAGCTGCTCTTGAACCAGTGCAGCCCGTCCACGTTGTCGGTCACCCGCTCCACGCTCACGTTTCTCCCACCATCCGCTCGATGAGTCGTGCAGACTCCTCGACGTTCAGGGCCTGCGATCGCAGCTTGCCATATCGCAATGAGAATGCGCTGACCTCGGCGGGATCCGTGACGACGCACCCGACCCCCTGAGACTCGAAGTACCCGAGGAGCCGGTGTTCGTGTGACTCCACCACCACGAACGGACCGTTCTTGCCTGGGTGGAAACCCCGCCCGGCGGGCATGACCTGTACCTCCACGTTCCGCAACGTGCTGACCTCCATCAGACGTTGCCACTGCTCGCCCATGACCTCCGGGCCGCCCACCGGATCGCGCAACGCCTCCTCACTCACGATGAACGACAGCTCCGCCAGCGGCACCCTGGTCAGCAGCTTCTGCCGACTCAACCGCGCTTCCGTGTGCTGGTCGATGATCTCCTCGCTCAGCGGCGGGCAGTGCCCCGCGAACACCGCACGGGCGTACCCCTCCGTCTGCAACAGTCCCGGCACCAGCAGCGGATCGTACGAGAAGCGGCTGACGACCTCCGCCTCGATGAGCGCGAAGTTGCGGAAGAAGCGCGGCAGTTTCGCCCGGTCCACCTCGTCCTGGAGCACCAGCAGGGCCCCACCCGCATCCAGCACCCGGTCCGCCGCAGCCGTGAACGCCGCCTTCGCCGGCCGCCGCCCCTGCTCGACCGAGGCGACCTGCTCCAGCGAGTAACCGATGGCGTCCCCGAGCTGCTGCTGATTCAGCCCGGCCCGCTTCCGCAGATGCTGGAGGAGCACGCCGTACGCCACCCACACGCCAGGCCGGTCCGGTGCCTCCTCCTCGTTCTTCGACGACACCCGCCCGCTCCGCCCGTCCCGTACCGTCTTCACGCGCCCACGCCCTTCCGTCCCGAAGCGCACCCCGCTGCACCATCCACCCACTGGGCCGTGTTCAACGCGGCCCGTCGCGAGGGGGACACGAGCAGAACCCGTACAACCCCCGTACAGGACCCGTACAACGAAGCAGAGGACCGGCCTCCACCCCGTACGACGTCACCGACGTACGGCCGTCGTACCTGGTCGGCGGACCGCTCGCCGCCCCAACGTGGAGCCGTGACACAGCATCAGCTCACCGACGAGGCGCGACCGCCCCACACTCCCACCCCCGACCCCACCCATCACCTGACCCTGCGCTTCAGCAGCACCAGACGCGGTGCCCGCCTGGCCCGCCGACTCGCCGTCCAGCAGTTCACCGAGTGGACGGGCCTCCCGCACGACTCCGACGCCGCCCGAACCGTCGCCCTCGTCACGGCCGAACTCGCGGCCAACGCCATCCGCCACGGCAGCCTTCCCGGCCGCGACTTCCGCCTCGCGCTGCTGCTCCTGCCGCACGCCCTCCGTATCGAGGTGACGGACACCCGCCCCGAGCGCCTGCCAGCGCGCACGACACCCCAGGCCGTCGACGACGCGTCGGGCCGGGGACTGCTCCTCGTCCAGGCCTACGCCGACCGCTGGGGATGCACGGTCCGCGACGCCTACACGAAGACGGTCTGGGCGGAAGTGCAGACCCACCCCACGGGCTGAAGGAGACGGTCAACGAGTGGCGTAGTGCTCCGCCAGCTTCTCGATCTCCCGGGTCCACAGCACTACGTCGTCGCCTAGCCGCTTGTACGGTGCGCGCCGGGCCAGCTTGAAGAAGCCGCCGGACGGCCAGCCGGTGTCCTTCAGCACCACGAGGGCCGACAGCAGGGGCAGCGATCCGTCCGGGCTTTCCCGGACCGAGGCGTCCTCCAAGAGGTAAGGCATGGGGCCGTCGTGGGCGGGGACGTGATGACCGCGCCGCGCCAGTTCGCCGCTGAGGTCGCCGTACGAAATCGGCGCCGCGCCCTGGCGTGCCCGTGAGCGCAGAATCTCGATCACGGCCTCCAGAGCCTCTTCGTACTCCTGTGTGCCCTTCTGCATGTGCCCTCCCGTTCTCGGACCCCGACGACTGCTGAACCTATGCCACCGACGGCGCGGCTGCGGCCCGAAAGTCCGAAGATTGCCTTCACCTCTTGTGAACTCAGTGCACGGAGAACATACTGGTGTCGATCAATCGCCACCCGCCCGCTCTTCGGCAGGCAGGCGCGCGTGGCCCAGGGGCGGGGAGTATTCGTGAACGGTTCAGACGGCCGTCTCGTGCAGACGGCGGTGATCGGGGGCCCGAACTCCGGACGCGCGATCATCCTGCCGGCGGACGCGGACGAACTGACCCGCTGGCGCAAGCGTCACCCCGCCTACACCTACTGGTGCGGCACCCAGCTCGGTGGTTGCGGCAATGAGCTGTCGGACCGTCTGTACCGCGACAAGGTCTGCCACTTCGCTCACCGGCCCCACACCTCCTGCCACCGCACGGCCACCGGTGCGGCGAGCGCGGACCACCTCTTCATCAAGGACGACCTCGCCGCATGGGCCGGACGCAACAGGCTGAAGGGGCGGGCCGTTGCACGCAACCTCGGATCCGGCCCCGGTGACGCCGTCGATTTCAGGGTCGGCACCACCAGGCAGCAGCACGTGCGTTTCCAGTTCAGCAGGCTCGCGCACGCCGAGTGGCAGCAAGCCCGCCGGCGGCTCTCCAGTGAATCGGCCACCCTCGACTGGGTCTTCGGTCCGGGCACGGCCCAACCGGAGACCATGGAGGAGCTGTACGACGAGTACGGATACCTGCTCCGCTTCCGCTTCGAGACACACGGCGCGGTACGGCGCATCCGACTCAGGGCGGAGGACCCCCGGCGCAGCACCGACTGGGTGCCCCTGGACGCCTGCGCGATGACCCCTGCGGGGCTCCGGGTCCCGGGAGTAGAGCCGCGCCGCCGTTCGGGTGCCGGCCCGGCCGCCGAGGCGGGAGACGGACGCGGTGCGGTGCCGGTGCGGCGGTCCCGGGAGGAGCAGGTGCTCGCGCTGAGGGAGGCACTGGTGAGCGCCGCGAGGTTCCGGACCCGGCCCACCTGGGAGGCGCTGGCCCGAACCGCCGGAAGCGACCTGCTCGGGCTGTCCGTCCCGGACCGCGTCGGTCTGCTGGTCGCCGTGGAGCGTGCCGGGGGCGGTGAGGGGGGTCCGCTGCTGTCGGCGTTGATCAGAACAGGGGAGAGCGACCCGCCGGCCTACGTGGGGAACGTGGTCGCCGCTGCCGGTTGCGGGGTTCCTGCGACGGCGGCGGTGCTCAAGCGGTGGTGCCAGCGTGAGGCGGACCGGGCGTTCGCCGTGCACGGGGTACCGTCCCGCACGGCCCCGCCGCGGCTGCCGCTCACCGCGGACGGTCAGCTCGCCCCACAGCACAGTGCCGAGCCCGCCCAGCACCAGACCATCGTGCATGTCCAGGGCGGCCCGGTCCGACAGTCCACGGCCCGGCCGAAGCCGGAGTCGAAGGGGCACGTCGGTGTCCCCCTCCTCCGCGACACGGAGATTCGGCACGCCCTGCGCAGCGCACGGCAGCGACGCGGCCCCAGGCCCCGGTATGCCGCGGCTCTCATGGCACGGGCGGAGGAGGCGCTGACGAGGCTGCCGGAACCGCAACGCACCGAACTTGTCGCAGAGATGGCCGCCACCCGCCGTTGGCTGGACAGCCGACCGGACACGCCGGCGCGGAAGCCGAGGAAGAGCCGGCGTGCCAAGAAAGCGGGGGACGCGAAGAGGACGGCGGCCACGAAGAAGTTGGATCTGATACAGAAGACGCGGCGGGGCAAGAAGACGAAGAACCCTCTGCAAGGTGCACGTCCCCTGCCCGGAGTCGGCGACGGGGGACCGAAGAAGAGGCCGAAGTGAGCGCCGTACCCGGCCGAACCGCTGGCTCCGGGGCTCCGAAGCTGTGCGGCCGGCGAATCCGGCTGAGGTCACGGCAGGAAGCTGTAAGAATTTTCTCGCCCAACGGCGCTGCCTCATGGCCGCGATCATGTGCTACTGCTTTCAAACACTCTGGCAACGGGGGCTATGACATGACTCTCTCTGCTTACGAACAGCAGGAGTGGGACAAACTCCAGAAGCGAAAGGCGGCTTCCCTCGGCAAGGAGGCGAGGAATATCCTTCCGCAGTCGGCCCGGGACCGACTCGCTTCGCTCGGCCAGAAGGTGAAGAGCGCCCCGGGCGCCGACAAAGTGGCTGCCGCCTACGGCGGAGCGGCACGGGGTCTCGGCAAGGCTGTGGGAGACACCGCAAGCCGGACCGTGAGCAAGAAACGTGTCGTCGAACAGTATCGACGAGCCGGACACGACGTCGCCGGGTTGGACGGGATCCGAGAGCTCGACCTGCGTGTCGTCGATGAGGTCACCAGGCACAACCTGCTTCGGTACGGCCACGCGCTCTCGGCAGCAGCAACCGGCCTCGGCTCCGCCGCGGCCGTGACGGGCGGCGAGGTGCTCGCCAGCGCCGGAACGATCGCCGGCGCAGGCGCGGGTGCCGCACCCGGGTTCGGAACCGTGGCCGGGGCGATGGCCGCCGACACCGCAATGATGCTCGCCCTCTCCACTCGAACCGTCGCCGCCACAGCTCTCCACTACGGCTACGACCCGAGCGATCCCGAAGAGGAAATCTTCGTGATGTCCGTGATCGCTCTCGGGATGTCCACGGGAACATCGGCGAAGACGGCCGCTTACGTCGAACTGTCTCAACTCACCCAGTTGCTGGTGAGGAACGCTCCATGGGCCAAGTTGAACGAAAAGGTCCTCACCAAGATCGCCCAGGCCTTCGCGGCGAAGTTCACGCAGCAGCTACCGAAGAAAAAGCTCGGGCAGTTCGTGCCCGTCGCCGGCATGGCTGTCGGCGCGGGGCTGAGCTACCTGCTCATCGATCGGATTGCCGTTTCGGCGCGCGACGCGTATCGCGAACGTTTCCTGATCGAGAAATCGGGTGGCGACCTGACCGGTGACCTCGACTACGGCGACGCAGACCTCGCGCAGGACGATGACGCGATCGGCGTGATCGAACTGCTCCGGGAGGAGGATGCGCTGCCGAGGTCCACCCCGTCCGACTCCGCGGAGCAGCCGGACAACTGAACTCGGTGTATTACCGCAAGAGGCACTTCCTGGAGATCACGCAAGTTGCTTGCCGCGGGCGAACAACGCGGCTTCGATCTGGTCCGGGAAGACACCCGCTTTCTGCGCGTGCTCGTGGGTGAGGAGCAAATACCGGCGGTACCACCGCGTCGTCCAACCGCTTGTGGGCCACGTCTCGCCGGCGTCGGCGGCCCGCAGCGCCAGGGCGACGAAACGGTCCAGGATCAGCGGACGCCACGCTCCCTCGCCCTGCTCGGGACCGGCGAAGTAGAGCACCTTCGTGAAGAACGCCGGACCCAGGTGCTTGATGTGCTGGTCGTTGTTGAAGGCGTAGTACGCCGCGACGGGCCCCTCCTCCCGGAGCGTGACCAATCCTGCCTCCAGGCGCGCGTCGATGTCCCCGCCGGAGGCGGCCGCGAAGATACGTGCGCGACGTGTGACCGAACGGCCTCTTGTTCCTGTGCCCCACACGAGCGCGACGGTCAGCAAGCGGCGACGGCCTTCGACGGTGCCCGATCGGCGGGCGACACCGAAGACCGTCCTGCGATCGACTCGCCGCCGACCGGCCACCATCGGGCAGTCGTCGAGCTCCGGCGGCCACCAGTCGGCGCTGGGCAGAAGAGACAGCCAACGGGCCCGGTCGAACGTAATCGCTTGCCCGAGCACCTCGTCACGGTCAGGGACTGGAGTCCCGGTGGGCGCGAAGTTCATCCTGGCCGCCGTCAGGCTCCGAATGTTCCGCAACGCTGTATCCAACCTCCCAAGACGGAACACCTAGCCCTTGAGCCCTCGAACTGTCCCTGTGCAGAGTCGGTCTGGTAAAGCTGCCCCCTCCCTCAGTCGTCGTCCGGAGACAGCCAGCCGATGTGCCGCAGCACGGGCACGATCCGGAAGCAGACGAAGGCGACCACCGGTGTCTCATCATCCGCGGCGGGAAAAAACAAGGCGTGCTGAAGGGATTTCTCGTCCTGTGGGTCGTCCAGGTCCACCGGAGGTAGATCGGGTCGGTCGAACGCGCTTTCCAGCCTGACCCCCTCTCGGGAGGTCAGCTCCCTGAGATGGCGTAGCCCCACTTGGTCCGCGATGTCTGCTATCGTCAGCGACTTCTTGATCCGTGGCCTGTCATGCGCGTCGACGTACGTGGGGTACACCATGACGCGCCGTTCCCCATGCTTTGCGCCGTCGGAGATGCCCGAGCGCAGCCTGTTGTGCAGATTTGAGAGGGCGGAGGGCATTTCCGGGACAACCGTGGGCTTGTAGAGCACCAGATCCCGCTCGCCGTTCACCCAACGGTTGTCGTGCACCGTCAGCGTGGGTTGCTCGGGGAGCCGTAGCTCCCACTCGATGGCGCTCGCTCGGGACATCACGCCGGAACAAGTTGTGCCTGTCTTGTCTCTGCGCGTTCCCTCGTTGCGAACCAATACAAGATCGGTCAAAAGTTGCACGACTCATCTCCCCCGTTTTTTCGACATGCCCAACCGCATTCAGTCTCGCCGCGCCAGGTCCAGCGCCGCCACCCCTACGAACCAGTCCAGCACCTCGCAGATCTCCTCACCGTGCTCCGCGAAGACATTCACCGGGAAGGAAGGACGCAGCTCCAACTTCGCCTCGGGCAGGTCGATGCCGTCGATCTTGTTCAGACGGTTCAGCAGCTCCCGGCGCTGTTCCGTGTCATCGAAGGGGGTGCGGGACTTCAGGTACTGAAAAACCACCTCGACCGTCCCGCTCACCGGGTAGATGCCGACCGGCCAGAGCAGATGGGGGCTACGACTGGTCCCGGCGTCCAGCATCGGGAAGCAACTGGTTTCCTCGTACCGGCCGTAGTTGACGTAACCACCCTGCCGGCGCCAGAAGTCGAGGGCCGCCATGACGCCTGGATACGCGTCCGGCCAGTGATCCCGCAACTGCGATCGGAAGCGCTCGGCCGCCGCCGAGTCCTCGCCCTCGGGCAGAGGGTCGTACGACACCTGCTGTGCGACGTCCTTGCCCAGCAGCGTCGCCAGCTCCGCGGCGGACAGGCGTTGCGAGCGATGCGCCCGGCCCCAGGAGTCGAAGCGCACTCCTTCACTCGTCAGCAGGTTCTGCGGTGGTGGCCGGTCGTCGCCGTCCGCCCAGCGGAAGGCAGGCGAGATCTTGCCCTCCGCGGTGAGTACCCGGTACGCGCCGATCACCGTCGGGTTGGCGCCCAGGTAAGCGCCTACGGCCACCGGGTGGCTGCCGATCAGCTCGGCGACATCGCCGTACGTGGTCCATGTCCCGCTCGGCATCACCACGAGTGCGGCGCGCAGCTCGGCCCAGCCCGGGGACTCCTCACCGGTCGGCTTGACCCCGCCGATGGGCCCCGGCCACAGCTCGACCGCGCGCTCGGCCAGACGGTCGGCCCGCTGCAGGATCTCCGCCTTGCCCCAGCGCTGTGCCGAGGAGATCTCGAGGTTCATGCGCAGCGCGCTTGAGTCGAGGATCTGCTGCTTGCGCTCGAAGGGGTGATTGGACAGTTTGGCGTTGTCACCGGTCAACGTCAGATTGCCGAGCGTGTGCACCAGCAGGTCGTGCAGTTCCTGCGGTGTCTGGTTCGGCTCCGTCTCCTCGGCGAGGAGGTCGAACCACGCCGGAGCGGGGCGCTGTGGCAGGACGTGCTCCACACTGAGGGACGCCTTGGCGAAGTCAACGGGCTCGGACGAGCGGTAACTCTCCTCCAGGCGGCGCAGGATGTAGCTTCTCTGCTGAGGACGGCCGCTCCAGTAGAAGGGCTTGGTGCGGATCGCCTCGCGGAGTTCCTCGTCGCTGGGCCAGCGACGGCGCCGGCCGGAAAGGAACCGCCGTACCGCCTCGGCGGCAGGCCGGTCGGTCTCCAACTCCTTCGGAGCCTCCATGAAAATGCGGTTGAGGCCGGTCGTCGGGGTCTGGCAGATCAGGCGCCGCACCAGATAGGACTCGACGTAGCCCAGCGCCTGCGCCGCGTCCTCAGGCGTCGTCCGGCCGGCAGCGAGAAGGTCGAGCAGGTGCAGCGCGAGCGGATAGTGCGTCTGGCCGCCCCAGGAGGCAAGGCGCTCCAGGACCGCGCGAAGAGCGGGGGACTGCTCACGGGCGGGGTCGACGATGCGCAGGAACCTCCCGGCCCGTTCGGCCAACTGCTCGATCTCGCGCTGCAGCGCGTCCTCGTCACCGGCCAGCGGCTGCAGCCGTTTCTGCTGCTCGCGGTAGATCTCGCTCTGCTTGGTCTTGTAGTGGCCACGCACCACCAGATCCAGCCAGACCAGCAGCTCGAGGTTCTTCGGACCGAGGCTCTGCTGCATGGGCAGCCAGAGTTCCTGGTAGATCCGCTCGCCTCGCTTGGGCAGCAGCATGAACACGTAGTTGCGCAACAGGTCGCTCTGACTGAGCCCGACACCGGTGTTGTTGATGGACTCGAAGATCCGGTAGACGTTGTCACCGGGCTCGGCGGTGATCTCCACGATGGACAGCAGATCCTTGAGGACCGTCTCGACCGCGGCGGTCCAGCGCTCGTCACCCCCCTCACAGCCCTCGGCGAGCGCACCGCGGAAGAACCGGTAGGCGGCACCGATGTTGTCGCCTCCGCCTGCGTCGGCGCGGGACTGGACACAGGCGGTGAACGCCTCGCGGTCCGCCTGCGTGGGCAGCAACCGGTAGTGGTCCGCACCCTCGTGAAACTCGTTGACCAGTATCTGACGGTGTACCCGGTCAACACCGCGCGCGTTACCGGTCTCCTTCAAATGGTCACGAAGCGCCGTGAAAGCCAGCATCAGCGTGGTCAGTCGCTGCTGTCCGTCCACCACCAGCCACCTCTGCACCCCGCCCGCCTGGATCTGGCCCGGTGCGAGCACCACCGAACCGAGGAAGTGCGGGGCCGCCGTCTCACCGGCCAGGTGCTGCTCGACGAGTTCCCCGACGTCCTCCCACAGTCGCTGGAGCTGCTCCCTGCCCCAGCTGTACGTGCGCTGGTAGAGCGGTACCTGGAACTGCTTGTCCCCCTGGACCAGTTTGAGGAAGGTGATCTCCTGGGCGCGCATGCGCCTCCTTTCCTAGGAGCGGCCGTCCGTTGAATCTATGCCTCTTCAGGCAGTGTTGTCCGCCGAAGTCAAGGGTGAGCGGCTGGAGATGCGCGGCATCGTCTCGTTGGGGGAGCGACGCAGCAACTTGATGCTGCGGCCCTCGACCCAGGCGTTCCACGCCTTGAGGTAGTAGAGAAGGTGCTCGCGTGAGTCGTCGCGGCGCCGGTGTGCGTTGCCCAGGGCCAGGTTGAGCATGGTGTTGCGCAGAGTGAGACGCGGGTCGCCCGGCTCCAGGCGCGCGCCGGTGACGACTCCTTCCTCCCATGCGGACTGGTCGACGTCGGGCCGGGCCTCGGTGGTGACGTACCAGCCGATCGTCGCCGCCGTGACGGTGATGCGGCACCCGCGGTTCAGCGCGATGCCGTGGTGCAGGGCTTCGCGGATACCGGGGTGCTTGGCGAGCAGATCCAGCAGCTGGTCGTTGCTGGTGACCGACGATCCGCCGCTCCATGAGGAGTTGGGGGCGTTTCGGTACAGGTGCAGTCCCCGCAGGGCGGCCGCCAAATGGGTCGCGTTGGTCTCACCTGCGAGGGCGAGCGCGTCGCGGCCGGTGCGCTTGCGGCCCGTGTCCATCACGGTGAACGCCGTGCGCGGCACCCCGTGTGCGACGGTCATCTGCACGGTGACGCCCGCCTTGACGACAGCCGCCAGGCGGTGCTGCCCGTCGATGAGAACACCGTCCTCGTCGAAGGCGATGCCCTGGTGGGTCAATTGCCATTCGCCGCGCTGGATCTGGGCGGCAAGTTGCTGCACCGTGCTCTTGCTGAGCGGCCGGTTGTTGGTGTTGCGAGTGAGCCACTGTGCCGCCAACTGGGGTGAGACGTCTACCACTTGCATGTGCATGGTGCGAGTACCTTCCTCCGGAGTGGCGTCACGAGATGCGCGGTGACGCGATGAGCATCCTGCCGTGTCCTTGTGAACTGAGTCAACAGCTTTTCTCTTTATGGTGGCCTCCATGGCGACGTCCATGGCGGATCGGAGGAGCTTCTGAATCACTCATCGGAGGCGGTATGTGTCGGCGGGTCTCCCGGGCGGGGTGAAGTATCGGGTTTACTGATACGCTCGCCGCGTGTGCTCAGTTCACACTCAAGTTCGCGCGCCGGGGGGCGCCTTGTGGCCGGCTTGAGGCGGCCGGGCGCGATGTCACTGGAACGGGCCACCAGATGGCCCTCAGCAGCAGTGGGGGTGGCGTGTGAGTCAGGATGAGAGCGTGCAGGTCGACGGTGTGCGGCCGGTCGGTTCGGTCTACCAGTACGACGACGGCCTGTATGTGCGCGTGGACGACGTCGTGCCATACGAACTGGCCGACGCCGACGACAGTCACGGGTACCGGCCGGGCGACGACCTGGTGCGCTGCACCCTGCAGCTGAGCAACGGCACCGGAGTGCCCATCGACGTCGATGGCATCACTCTGCTGGTGCGCGGCGGCCCGTACGGCAAGACGGCACGCCAGGTACAGGATTACCGCAGTGACGTGCTCGACGACGAACTGGAGGGCACCTTGCGCGCGGGACGCAGGCTCTCCGCCACGTGGGCTTACAGCATCCCGGCCGGCACCGCCGGCGATCTCGACATCGAGGTCCGTTTCCGGTACGCGCACGACCGGGAGAGTGTCACCTTCACCACGGCTGCGGCCGCTGCGCCGGCCGCCCTCACCACGAGCGCCGGCACCGGCACCGGCGCCGCGCCCCTGTCCGTGGACGAGGGCTTGGAGGCCGAGCCCTTGGGCGACCTCGGCGGCACCGCCGACAGCACGCTCGACACCGTCCCCGCCCAGCCGGCCGGCCCCTGGCGGCAGGCCACGCCGAAACCCTTGCCGCAGCCCTCCGCGGACGAGCTCGACGCCGCACGCGTGCGGCAGATCTTCCGCTTCCTCGCCGAGGCGGAGGAGTCCAAGACCCGCCCCGTGCGCACGCTCGACGGCGCGGCCGGCACCGTGTGGTTCGACGAGCTGCCGGACGACGACGGCGTCGACGTGATGATCGACGGCGTACTCGCCACCGACGAGCCGGCCTGGCTGACCGTCGCCCGCCCCGAACGCGAGGACACGCCGCACCCCGAGCCCCTGCTCGCCCCCTGGGTGGACGACACCCGCATCCGCGACTTCAAGCAGACCCGCGCCCCGCACCTGCGCCGGCGCATCGAACCCGAGTTTCCCGACTGGTCGCAGGGCATCCCGCTCGACAAGACCTACCACGAGCTGGACCAGCACCCCCAGCGCGAGAAGATCGAGAAGCTGTACGCCGCCTGGGAACAGGAATGGCTCGCCTGGGCGGAGCGGCGGCGCGCGATCGATCCCGTCGTCAGGCTGTACGACCGGCTGCACAAGATGCATGAGGACGCCGCCAACCTCGGCGAAGCCTACGAACTCGTCCTCGGCCTGGGCCGACTGACCTGGCAGACGACCTCGGCCCAGCGGGTGGAACGGCACCTGGTCACCCACCGGGCCACCCTCCGGCTCGACCCGTCCACCGGCACGCTCACCGCCGCCCCGGACCCGACCGGCGCGGGCCTGGAACTCGAAGAGGGCATGCTCGAAGGGGCCCAGCACGTGCCGGGCCCCGTGCGGGAGGAGATCGTCGAGGTACTGGAAGGCGCCTCGGACGTGACGGACCCCGAACACCTCGACGCCGTCCACACCGCCCTGCGCAGCTGGGTGAACGCCGCACACAGCGCGGGGAGCTACACGCCGGCCGTGGAGCGCGCCAAGCCGCGCAGCCTCGAGGTTCCGCAGGTGGGGCTCACGCCTGCACTCGTACTGCGTGAGCGCAGCCGCCGCTCGACCATGGACGCCCTCAAGGCCATCGCCCGGCAGATCGACGCAGGCACCCCGCCCACCGAACTGCTCCGTTACATCGCGGGCCGGGACGGCGCGCTCACCGCGGCCGACCTCGCAGCGGAGGAGGACGGCACGGCGCACGGCAGCGGCGAGATGTACTTCGCGCTGCCCGCCAACGAGGAACAGCGCACCATCGCCGAACGCCTGCGCGCGAACCGGCTCGTCGTCGTCCAGGGGCCGCCCGGCACCGGCAAGACGCACACCATCGCCAACCTGGTCACGGACCTGCTCGCACAAGGTAAAAGGGTCCTCATCACCAGCCACACCCCGCGCGCCCTGCGCGTGCTGCGGGACAAGCTGCCGGAGTCGATCCGTGACCTTTGCGTGAGTCGCACCGAGGACGGCGCCGCCGCCCAGCGCGAGCTCGAGGCGTCCGTGCACAGGATCCTCAGCGAGTACGCCGGCTACGACGAGAAGGCCTCCCGGAAGCAGATCGAGACGCTCCAGTCCCGCCTCGCCAAGGCGCGCGCCGCCCAGCAGGCTATGCTGCGCGACCTCGCCGTACTGCGTGAGCAGGAGACCCACCGCTTCGACGCCGAGATCGGCGACTACAGCGGCAGTTTGCAGGAGATCGCCGAGCGCCTCACCGCGGAGGCGGGACGACACGACTGGCTCGGTCCGGTCCCGCAGGAACAGCCCGGCCTGAGTGCCGACGAGGCCCTGCGCCTGCTGCACACCACCCGTGCCTACACCCCGCACCACCAGGCCCTGGCCGCTGAGGTACCCGGACCCACCGAACTGCCGGGCCCCGGTGACTTCGAGGAGGCCGTGCGGGTCGTACGGTCGGCCGAGGAAGCGCACGCCGCCGCGCGCCAGGACCCCCGGTGCGAGGAGTACGACACGGCCGTGCGGAGCCTCAACGAGGTCGAACAGCACCGGCTGTCCTCGGCGCTGGACGCGTTCTCCGCCGCCCGCGCCCGTGCCGCGTCCCTCGCCGCCCCGGCCGGCGCCTGGGCCGCGGCACTCCTGAAGGAGGTGACCGAGGGGCAGGACTGGCAGGCACGCAGCCGTCGGGCCGCCGTCACCGAGACCCTGGCAGCCGTCGACGCCTCACTGGCCACGCTGGGCACGTCCATGGTCAGCGGCCTGGAGCAGTACGACCCTGCCACAGCGTTCGCCCAGGCCACCACCCTGCACGACGGACTCAGCCAGGGCGAGAAGCTGCGCGGTCCCCTCGGCATGCGCTCTAAGCTGGCGAAAACGGTCGGCGCGTTCGTGGAGACCGTACGGGTGGACGGGCGGGCACCGGAGGACACCGCGACGACGGCCGTCCTTCTCGCCCGTGTACAGCTCGAACTGCGCCTGGCACAGGTGGAGTCCGAATGGGGCACCCCCGTCGCGGCCTGGCACGGACACGGGCCGCGCCTTGCCCGGCTGCGTCAGGACGCCGAGGTGCTCGACGCGCTGCTCGCCGTCGCCGCCGCGCGTACCGACGTCCTGGCCGCCGCGGCCACCTCACCGGCACTCGCCGTCGCCACCTGGCACGACCCGTCCGTCGAGAACGCCGTACGCACCCTGTTGCGCGCGGCGACCACACTGCGCGCGGCCGAACAGTCCCGTAAGGCCGTCGCTGACACCGAGGAACTGCTGCGGGCCTGGAGCGACCGGTCAGGTGTCGCGCCCGCGGTTCTGCGCGCCCTGGACGCCGTACGCGAACGGGACCCCGACGGTTACCGCTCGTTCAGCGACGAGATGGCCGAGGTGCGCGAGGCCGCCCGGCTGCGGGCCGAACGGGACGCGGCGCTCACCCGTGTCCGCGAGGCCTTTCCGGTCCTCGCCGAGCGGATCACCGGTACGCACCAGGACACCGCCTGGGACACCCGGCTGCCCTCGCTCGCCCAGGCCTGGGCCTGGTCCGCGTGGCGCGAGCGCATGGAACGGCTGACCGACCCAGAGGCCGAGCGCACCCTGCGCAAGCGGCTGACGGAGGCCGACGACGAAGCCCGCATCATGCTCGCGCGGCTCGCCGCCGCCCGAGCCTGGCACCGCTGCCTCGGTCTGCTCACCGGCGACCAGTCCCGGGCGCTCAGCGCCTACCAGCAGGCCGCCCGGCGCATCAAGGGCAAGTACCAGCACCGCTATCGGCGCGACGCGCAGGCAGCCCTGCGCAAGGCGCAGACGGCGGTGCCGGCCTGGATCATGCCGCTGCACCAGGTCGCCGAAACGGTGCCCATGGACCGGCCCGGCATGTTCGACGTCGTCATCGTCGACGAGGCCAGCCAGTCCGGCCTGGAGGCCATGCTGCTGAGCTGGCTCGCCGACCGGATGGTCGTCGTCGGTGACAGCAAGCAGGTCAGCCCGTCCAACGTCGGCCTCAAGCAGGACGAGTACTTCCACCTCAGGGACCGGCTGCTCACCGCGCTGGAACCGGACGTGCGCAGCCTGTTCGGCCCCGACTCGAGCTTCTTCGACCTCACCGAAGCGCTCTCGGCGGGCCGTGGCACGCTCATGCTCAAGGAGCACTTCCGGTGCATGCCGGAGATCATCTCCTTCTCCAACGACCTCTGCTACAACCGTGATCTGCTGCCCCTACGGCAGTACGGTGCCGACCGGCTGCCCCCGGTCCGCACCGTCCTCGTCGAGCACGGCGAAGCTCTGGGTGCGAACTCCCGGCTGACCAACCCCGCCGAGGCCGAGGCCCTCGTCGATGCGATCGTGCGCTGCTGCGCCGACCCCGACTATGACGGGAAGACCATGGGCGTCATCAGTCTCCGCGCCAGCAAGGGACATCTGACGGAGCTGGAGAACCTGCTCGCCGAGCGTCTCGACTACGAGCAGCGCGAGGAGCGGCGCATCCGGGTCGGTGACGCCGAGGACTTCCAGGGCGACGAGCGGCACGTCATGTTCATCTCCTGCGTCAACTCGCCGTCCACCGCTGCCGGCTCCGTCCCGGGTGGCTTCAACGGCAAGACCTACGAGCAGCGGATCAACGTGGCGGCCTCCCGCGCCCAGGACCAGGTGTGGGTGTTCCACAGCGCGCGCGCCGAGCAATTCCATGAGAACGATCTGCGCCGACGGTGGCTCGATCACCTCACCAGGCCCGTGGAGGAGGACACCGCCGCGGTCGAAGGCGACGTCCTGCCCGACGTCAGGCACCAAGCGTTCGACAGTCTGTTTCAGCAGCAGGTGTACCTGGAACTGAGGACGCGGGATTTCCGAGTCCGTCCGGGATACAAGGTGGGCCGTCACACCCTCGACCTGGTCGTGGAAGGCGGCACGCGTCGGCTCGCGGTCGCCTGCGACGGAGACGCCTTTACCGAAGGCGAGGACGCCTCCACCGCGGCGGCCAGACAACGCGACTTGGAACGGGTCGACTGGACGTTCGTCCGGATCCGGGGCAGTCGGTTCCACCTCGACCGTGAGCAGGCGCTGGAGCCGCTCTGGGCCGAACTGGATCGCCTGGGCATCGAGCCGATGAGGAAGGAGGCCGAGCCGCGCAGTAGGGAGCTGACGGACACCCCAGAAGCGGTGGCCGACACTGCCGCCGTTCCTGGCGCGGTGACCGTGCCGCCGTCCTCGGTTCCTCCGGAACACCGTCCCGTCACCGGAGCATGTGCGGGCACCACACGGTCGTCGGAGCCCGAGGCGGCGCCGGCCCCGATCGCTCGGGGCTCACTGCCGGTCCGGGAAATCCCTGTCGCCGCCTTCCAGCGGCTGGTCCGCGAGGTGCAGCAACTGCAGGCAGCCCTGGACGCTCCCCACGAGATCCCCGATGGGGCGGATGCGGCGCAGCTCGTGTTCCTCAGGAAGACCCATGCCGACCAGCGCGACCGGCGTACGAAGCGCCTCGCCTTCCTGCGGACGTTCCTCGACGCCGTCAGCGTAGGGCGGGAACCGGTCGTGCCGGACGTCGTGATCCCGGGCGCATTGCTGGTCCTGGAGTTCGACGGTGAGCTTGACGAGGACACGTTGTACACCGTCGCCGAACTGCCCACCGAGGAGGCGGACATCGTCTCCCCGTCGTCTCCCCTCGGCCATGCGCTGATGTGGCAGCCTGCCGGACGGGAGATCTCGTACGACGCGTCGCAGGGCAAGGCGCGCTCGGTCGTCGTGCGGAAAATCCGGGTCTGATCACTCCGGCAACCGGCCCTGTCACCCCGTACCGCCGGGTCCGGGTGACAGGGCCTGTGCGTCTCAGCCGGCCACCGGGTCCAGCAGGCGGCTCCGCTCACCGCTCCAGGAGATCGCCAGTGCGTCACGCGCCCGCGTGCACGCCACGAAGAGCAGACAGTGCTCGGCCAGCAGATCCGATCGGTGCTGCACGGCGTCCTCGTCGGCCGGCGTCACCTGCGGAGCGAAGGGAAGCACGCTCGACGTCACGCCCACGACGGCGACGCAGCGGAACTCCAGTCCCTTCATCCCGTGCATCGTCGCCACACGCACACCCGACACCTCCGGCCCCGGGTTGTCCTTGACGGCGACCGCCGGGACGCCCTCCCGGCGCAGACGTGCGATGACGGCGTCGACCAGCGTGTTGAATCGGGCGCACACCGCCACTTCGGACGGTTTGACCCCGTCCTGGTCCACCCAGACCCGGATCTGTTCCACGAGCGCGCGCAGTTCGTCGTCCTGACTTGCGTGGCCCCGGGCCACCGGCACGCGGCCATGCAACTCCGACCGGTAGCCCCGTAGCGAGTCCCGGCCGCCGTCATCGTCGTCGTCCTCGCCGAGCCGGCCCACCGGCTGACCGTCCAGGAGTGACGCCGACCAACGCAGGATCTCCTCCGTGCTCCGGTAGTTGACGCGCAGCCGGGACGTGCGCCCCCGCACGTCCACACCCAGCGAGCGAAGCGAAACCCGGGAGTCGTAGATGCGCTGGTGGGGGTCGCCGACGAGGAACAGGTCGTCGGACTGCTCGGCGACGCAGGCGCGCAGCACCCGCCACTGGGCCGGGTGCAGGTCCTGTGCCTCGTCCACCACGACGTGACGGTAACGCGGCCCCTGCTCCGCAAGGATCCGGGCGGCCTGGTCACAGAGCATGGTGTACGTCGCCGAGTCGCGCGAGGCCAGGTCCGCCGTGAACCGCTCCATGACCCGCCACAGCCGCGCCCGTTGCACCCGTCCGACCTGCGTGCCGCGCCCCCTGCGCACACACCGCAGGTACTCCTCGGGCGTCCGCAGCCCCTGGGCGAGGACGACGTTCCGGAACTCCTGCGCGAGAAAGCGCTCCGACCAGGGCAGGTTCTCGCGTGCGGCTGCACGGGTCCAGGCGCTCTTCTCGGCTGCCGCCGACAACGGCTTCGGCGAGCTGCCCCGCGCCTCCCGTATGACCCGGGCGGCGAGCGAGTCCACCGTCGTGACGTCGACCCGGTCGAGCAGGTGGGCGTCGGCGTCGCCGAGCAGCACGGCCAGGCTGTCGCGCAGGGCGGCCGCCATGGCGTTGGTGAAGGTGGTGAGCAGGATCCGGTCGCCCTCGCCTCCGGTACGCAGCAGATGTCGCACTCGGTGCAGGGCGACGACGGTCTTTCCGGTGCCGGGGCCGCCCGTCACCTGGGCCGGACCGTTGAAGCCCGGGTGGTAGGCGTACCGCCGCTGGGCGGGGTGCAGGAAGACGCGCCAGCGGGTGAAGTCCTCGGTGAGGATCCGCTCCAGCTCACCGGGACCGGTGACCTCCACGATGCGGTCGGGCGTGTTGAGGATCGCCTCGCTGAGCGTGACGGCCGGCCGGTCCTCAGCCGTGCGCACCGTCTGCCCGCGCGGGGCGATCAGCTGCTCCCAGACGTCCTCGGGCGAGTAGCCGGCCGCCAGGTACTCCAGCACCTCGTACTGGTCGGCGGGCATCATGGGAGGCGCCATGACCGTCAGGTCCTCGGTCGTGACGCACACTCGTGCCAGCCGCAAGACCTGTTCATCGATGCCCAGATCCCGCAGCACGGTGTCGGAGTGCCCGGCGAAGAGCCGCGCCGGGGTTTCGACCGCCTTCGTCTCGAAATAGGTCTCCATCTGCTCGAGGGCCTCGACGTTGCGGACCTCCAGGCCGCCGGTGGCGCCGTTGACCGAGTAGGCGCGCTTGCAGGCCCAGTTGATGGCCTCGTCGTGCGCAGCGACCCGCAGCAGCGTGTACAGCTCGCTTCCGTCGTCCGGGGCGAGGAGCACTCCCCGGTAGAACCTGGTGATCCGGATAGTACGGATCCGGGGGTCGCGCGCCCCTTCGAGCTTCTCCAGGTGCATTCCCTTACTGGCATGCAGCTGAGGTACGGTCAGGCTGCGGAACATCTGGATGGCGTCGTTGACCTCCTTCTGAACAGGCCTCTGCAGGGAGATCAGATCCTCGACGAAGTCGTCGGAGAGGGCGAGACGGGGCATGGGCGTCCTCGGGTCGTGGGCGGGCGGTGGACGAGCATCAGCCTAGAGACTGATCGGGACGCCGTGTGACGGAGCTTCCCATAATCGTTGTGTGAACTGAGTCAACGATCTATATTTTTGTCGCTGCCACTCCATCGGCGCACGACCGTGCTCCAACGGATCTGTCCGAAAGGACCCACCGCATGCCGGCCCAGCCTGCCCAGGCCGCTGTCCCGCACCCGCTCGACGAGGTTCCCCAGACCTTCCGTGCGGGGGACTCCTACGCGGTCCGGGACGCACTCGTCACCTACATCCGCCGGGATCTGCTGGGTCCCTGGGACGGTGAGACGGAAACCCTGCCGATCGCCTCCTCCGGACCACGCGACCGCTACCTCGTCGGGATGCTCGGCCCGCGCCCCGAGGCCGTCACCGCGGACCGGATCGCCCGCGCGGCCGCCCAGAGCGCGGACGGTGAGTCGGGTGACGAGCAGGAAGGCGACGACAGCGACTTGCAGGACCGGCTCAGCCCGCAGGCCGCCGGGCACATCTGGGCGTCCTCGATGGGATTGGCCTTCACCGTCCCGGCCTCCGTGGGCACACTCAGCGCCACCGTGCGCTGGGGGCGCTACACGCAGTCGGAGGAAGCCACCGACCGCGGGGCGACCCGCAGGGTCTGGTCGCGTGAGCCCGTCGAACACCTGGTGGACATCGACGTGACCGGCGGGAACGACCGGGTCGTCGAACTCGACGGCGAAGCCGTGGTTCTGGACGTACAGGTACGCAGGCACACCGGTCGCGCGGGCACCGAGGACCTCCGCATAGTCGAGCTGGCCCTGGTGAACCGGCAGCCGGACAGCCGGGATGCTCGCGACGCCCACTGGCTCTTCCAGACCGAGATCGACGTCACCGCCTTTCCTGACGACCAGGCCGCCGTTTTCCTGCCCGTCGACGATCCTCTCGACGCGGCAAGCCACGGCAACGCGCCTGAGGACGCCGAGGAGCGGCGGCTGCGCCTCCTCTACCGGAACAGCCTCAGCCACGCCAAGGGCCGCAATGTCGCCGTTCACGCTCACGTCCGCGACGGCGAACGCAACGCCCACCGTCTGACCACCGTCTGGCTCCCCGAGTACGACGTGCGGGCCACCACCGCGCCAGCACTCGAGGAGCAGGAGCTGCTCCGGGGACTGGAGTTGGGCATGGACGAACTGGCCGCACTCGCCGTGCCCGACCGTCGCGCCGAACTCAGCGCCGCCTTGGCCCCGCTGGCCGACGGGTACGGCACCTGGTTGGAACAGCAGCGCAGGGCCGCTCGCTCGCTCCCCGACGACCTGCGGGAATCGGCCGAGGTCGCGATCGAGCAGGCGCTCGAGGTCTGCGACCGCATCACACTGGGCATCGACCGGCTCGTGGCCGACGACACGGCCCTCACGGCCTTCCGGTTCGCCAACCGGGCCATGTCCCTGCAGCGGCGCAACACCGCCATCGCCGCCGCTCGCGCCGGTCGTGAGAACGACCCCCTCTCCTACCGGGAAGCCCGGGAAGCGGTCCACGGGAGGGGTAAGGCTGGGGCTAGCTGGCGTCCGTTCCAGCTCGCCTTCGTCCTGCTCAACATCGCTTCCCTCACCCAGCCCGGCCACCCGCACCGCGGCACCGGCCGTCAAGCCCTCGTCGACCTGCTGTTCTTCCCGACCGGCGGTGGCAAAACCGAGGCGTACCTGGGCCTTGCCGCCTACACCTTCGCGCTCAGGCGCCTTCAGGGGACGATCGGTTCGGGAACCGAGGCCCGCAGCGGCGAGGCGGGAGTGGGCGTGCTCATGCGCTACACCCTGCGGTTGCTGACCGCCCAACAGTTCCAGCGCGCCGCCGCTCTGGTGAGCGCCTGTGAGGTGCTGCGCCGCGAGGAGTTCGCGCGGGACCGGCGCTGGGGCTCCACGCCGTTCCGCATCGGACTCTGGGTGGGAACCTCCGTCTCGCCGAACTGGTTCGAGGAGGCGAAGGACCAGATCGCAGAGGCCAAGGAGAGCGCCAGCGACAAGCACGCCCGCGTCCTACAGGTCCTCACCTGCCCCTGGTGCGGCAGCGGACTGACCGCCCGCTCGAACATGGAGTACGACGAAGGGCGCCGGCGGATCCTGCTGTACTGCCCGCGCGGGGAAGGGGAGGACTCCTGCCCCTTCTCCCGTCGCGCAGCGCTCGGCGAGGGCATCCCCGTCCTCACGGTCGACGAGGAGATCTACCGGCTTGCGCCCTCGATGCTGATCGCCACGGTCGACAAGTTCGCCCAGCTCCCGTGGAACGGCTACGCGGGCCTGCTGTTCGGCAGGGTCACCGAGCTGTGCCCCCGCCACGGCTACCGCCATGACGACCTGGACGCCAAGACCGGCTGCGGGGGACGGCACAACGCCAGAGGCGATCTGCCCGGCGTCACCGCCCAGCCCGTCACCCGCCTGCGGCCCCCGGATCTGATCATCCAGGACGAGCTGCACCTGATCTCCGGAGCGCTCGGCACCACCGTGGGCCTCTTCGAAGCCGCCGTCGACCAGTTGTGCACGTGGAGTTTCACCGACGCCCACGGACGGCGCCAGGAAACCGGTCCCAAGATCGTCGCGTCCACCGCGACCACCAAGCGGGCCGCCGACCAGGTGCGCGGTGTCTTCGGCCGCGAGGTCGCCGTCTTCCCACCCCAGGTGCTGGACGTCGGCGACACCTTCTTTTCCCGGCAGGTGGACCTCAGCCGGGAGAACCCCGGCCGCCGCTACCTGGGCGTGTGCGCGCACGGCACACGGCTGAAGGCCGCTGAGATCCGCGTCGCGGAGATCCTCCTGCTCGCGGGACAGCAGCTCTTCGACGACTATGGCAAGCCTGCGGACCCGTACATGACACTCGTGGGCTACTTCAACGCCACCCGCGAACTCGCCGGTATGCGACGCTATATGGACGACGACATCACCACCCGAGTTCGGGCCAACGGCAGTCGCAAGGGCCAGGACACGCTTTCGGACCGCATCGTGAGCAAGGCGGGGATGCTCAGCATCCAGGAGCTGACCTCGCGCATCTCCTCGACGGACATCGGCGCCGCTCTGAAGCGGCTGGAGATCGAGTTCGACCCCGAGCGCGACACCTCGGTACGACGGCGAGCTTTCCTGCGCGAGTACGCGGCCGCGGTGAAGGAGAAGCGCGAACCTCGCGCCTCCATGACGCCGACCGTTCGGCAGGCCGTGGACGTCGTCCTCGCCACCTCCATGCTGCAGGTCGGTGTAGATGTCTCTCGCTTCGGCCTGATGCTGGTCGTCGGCCAGCCCAAGAACACCGCCGAGTACATCCAGGCGTCCTCCCGGGTCGGCCGCGACGCCAAGCGTCCAGGCCTTGTGGTGACCCTCTACAACTGGTCTCGCCCCCGCGACCTCGCGCACTACGAGGACTTCGAGCACTATCACGCGACGTTCTACCGCCAGGTGGAGGCCCTCTCCGTCACCCCGTACACCCGCCGCGCACTCGACCGGGGCGTCGCCGCCACCTACGTCGCCGCACTGCGGCACGCGGCGTACGAGACTTCCCGCAACCTTGACGCCCACCGCGTCGACCTCGACGGCCCGCTCGCCCAGGACGTCGAACGGCGATTGCTGGAAAGGGCGGAACGAGTGGGAGGTGACCGACCCCGCCAGTACCTGAGTGAACGCCTGGACCGGCTGAAGGACGAATGGCGCCGGAAGCGGGACGAGAGCACATCGACACTCGGTTACCGCAAGGAGAAGCACAAGACGACCGTCGTGAACGGACTGCTCAGGCGGGCGGACGGATCCCGGTGGACCGAGCTCACCGTCGGCATGTCGATGCGTGAGACGGAGAACGAGATCAATCTGCTCCTGCCCGGCGGCGGGGTGTTCCTGGAAGAGCCCTCGAGCAGCGGTCCTGACTGGAACTTCGGCACGTCCGCGACCGACTCCGACCCCGACCCCGACACGGCGACCACCGTGGACAGCGACGAGTACGGGCCCGTTACGGCCAACACGGTCAGGAAGGCACAGAGATGAGCACCCATGGCAGCAACCGCAGGGTCGGTGCCGTACGACCGAGCCACCTCATGTTCACCGCCGGTGTCGGTGCCCTTGTCGACCTGCCGAACTTTTCGGTGCTCATCCGGGGCATCGACTCCTGGAGCCACTCTGGTGTCACCGACTACGACATCGACGAGCCCCGCCTCCGCGCCGCCGTCAACCGCTCACTCCAGCGCTATGGACGCGGACAGATCGAACAACTGCGAGCCGCTCCGTGGCTCGAGGGCGCCGACGCTGACCCGAAGGGCTGGGCGGCCCAGGGAGTGGGCGTGCCCGTCACGCCCTTTCCGCAGTGGTTGCGCTGTACGGCCTGCAACGTGCTGGCCGCCGTCGACTCCGGTGAGTTCGCCTTCGTCAACTCCAACGCACGGACACCGCACGAGGCGAAGTTCGTCCACGACTGCAAGCGAGGCAAGCCGCTCGCCGTGGCCGCGCGCTTCACCCTGGTCTGCACCGCCGGCCATCTCGACGAGTTCCCGTACACCGCGTACGTCCACCACGGGCAGGCCTGCGGCAAGACGCCGCGCCCGAAGCTGCGCATGAAGGATCACGGCGGCAACCAGGCCGCCAACGTCACCATCGAGTGCGTCGCCTGTGGTGTGAAGCGCAACATCCGGGAGGCCATGGGCGAGCGGGGCCGTCGCAACCTGCCCGCGTGCCGCGGACGCCACCCGCACCTGGGGACCTACGAGCCGAACGGCTGCGTACAGGAGCCGGTCCTGATGGTGGCGGGGGCCTCCAACCAGTGGTTCCCGCTCACCCTCAGCGCCCTGGCCCTGCCGAAGGCACAGGGCGGAGACATCGACAAGCTCCTCGACGATCACTGGCCCGACCTCGAACTCATCGAGGATCGAGGGCAATTCGATTTCATGGCGCGCATGCCCAAGTTCGCTTTCCTGAAGGAGTTCGACGCCGACGCGGTGGTTGCGGCGATCACAGCGCGCAAGCAGGGGGCGGCCGGCCCGGCTCCCTCCGCGCCCGACGTCCAGGCGGACCTTTTCGGACCGGAATGGGACGCGCTTTCCGGGCCCGTCCCCACCCCCAGCGACGACTTCGCGCTGCGGCAGGTCCCGGTGCCGACCCGTCTCAGCGAGTTCTTCGGCGACATCAGGCAGGTCGAGCGGCTGCGCGAGGCCCGGGCACTGATCGGCTTCACCCGGCTCGACGCACCGGACCCGGAATCGCCGGAGATCGCCACACGCGTCGAACTGTCCCGCGGGGCCCGCAACTGGGTGCCCGCGAGTGAGGTGCGCGGCGAGGGCGTCTTCCTGCGGGTGCGGGACGGCTTGATGGGCGAGTGGGTCGCCCGTATGGAGAAGTCCCCGCAGATGGAGGCACACAGAGAGGCGTACGCGCGGTTCCGCGCCAACCGGAAGTCGGACCGCAAGACGAGCGACTTCGACCCCTATTCCGGCTGGCCCGGAGCCCGCTACATCGCCCTGCACACCCTCTCCCACCTGCTGATCCGCACCATCGCCCTGGAATGCGGCTACAACTCCGCCTCGCTCGCCGAGCGGATCTACGCGGGAGACGAGCAGAACCCGAGGACGGGCATCCTCATCTACACCGCGGTCCCGGACTCGGAGGGCACCCTGGGCGGTCTGGTCTCCCTCGCCGAGGAGCGCGAGTTCGACCGGATCGTGCGTCGGGCCCTGACCGATGCCGGTCACTGCTCGGCTGATCCGCTGTGCGCTGAGCGCCTGCCGCACGACCCGGCCGACTTCCTCCACGGAGCCGCGTGCCATGTCTGCCTGTTCGTGTCAGAGACGACCTGCGAACGCGGCAACCGCTTCCTGGACCGTCGTTTCCTCGTCCCGCTGGCCGGGGACAAGGAAGCGGTGCTGACACCGGTCGGTCTGCTGCCGTGAGCCGCCCCGCGTTCGAGGCCGCGGTCGGGCCCGCGGTCGCGGCTCTCGGACTCTCCCGAAGCAAGGACCTCGCCGGCCTGTTGGCCCAGGCACGTTCCAGGGAACGGATACTGACCGAACTGGCGACCCCGGGAGTCGGCGAGGCCGTTGCGCGACTCTGCGACGCGATGCAGTCGGAGTCGGTGCCGCCCGCCGAGGCGGCCGCCTATGTGCGCGGCTATGTTGCCGCCCAACGACAGGCCCGGGACACGGTCCGGGTCCGCACGGTGTGGAGCGGCCCTTCGACACCGGCTGTACCGGTGCGTGCCACAGCCCAGGTGCTTGTCGAGGTCATCAACGGGGCGAAACACGAACTGCTGGCCATGACGTACGCGGCCCGTCCGTATCCGGCGCTGACCCGAGCGCTCAGGAAGGCCGCGGACAGGGGCGTGGAGATGCACGTCGTGGTCGAGACCCTGGCGGGCTCGGGCGGACTTCTTTCGGGAAGAGAGCCCGCCGACGCGTTCGCCTCCGTGCCCGGGCTGCTGCTGTGGGAATGGGCCCGGAACCCGTCCGAACACGCCGGCTCACGCCAGCACGCCAAGCTGGCGGTCGCCGACCGCCGCACCCTCTTCCTCGGCAGCGCCAACCTGACCGAGTCTGCGGTCCGGCGCAACATTGAGGCCGGTGTGCTGGTGACAGGCGGGGAAGCACCACGGCGCGTGGCAGAGCACATCGTGGAGTTGCAGCGTCTCGGGACACTGAGGCCTTTCCGGCATGAACGGGCGGCTGAGCCTTTTCGCCGGTGATCGGCTGCCTGCCTACGGCCGCCGGGACGACGGCCTTGGGGTCGGTATCGGGTTGTTGATCGTCTTCCGGCGGCGCAACGTTTTCGCCGCCGTGATCAACGTCGCTCGGCGATTACCGTCGTCAGCGGCGCAGGATGCGCGGTAGGCCGCTGAGCCGTGTCGATTCGTTGCTTCGTTGGAAGATCGGTGAGTGTGAGCCCTGAAACACCGGGCGACACCTGACCGAAGACGCGAGTAGTTGTAGTCTCCAGAGACAGCCCTTGACCTGCAACGGCAGGCAGGGAGCAGACAAATGGGGAGTTCCTCCGTGTTCCGTACCATGTTCAAATCCAAGATCCACCGCGCCACCGTCACCCAAGCCGACCTGCACTACGTGGGATCGGTGACCATCGACGCGGATCTGCTCGACGCCGCCGATCTGCTGCCCGGTGAGCTGGTGCACGTCGTCGACATCACCAACGGCGCCCGGCTGGAGACGTACGTCATCGAGGGGGAGCGCGGGTCCGGGGTCGTCGGGATCAACGGGGCGGCCGCGCATCTCGTGCACCCCGGAGACCTGGTGATCATCATCAGTTACGCTCAGGTGACCGACGCCGAGGCGCGGGTGCTCAGGCCCCGGGTGGTGCACGTGGACCGCGACAACCGGATCGTGGACCTCGGCAGCGACCCCGGGGAGCCGGTGCCGGGCTCGGACCAGCAGCGCAGCCCGCAGGCCGTACGGGCCTGACCGACGGACCAGGAGCGTGCCCATGAGCGAGATCGAGATCCGCGACGACCGGGCGGCGGGCCGCCTGGAAGCCCTCGCGGAGGGCGAGGTCGTCGGACACATCGAGTACTTCGTCCTCGCCGCCCCGGCGCACGCCCTGGTCCCCGTCCACACGATCGTGGAGCCGGCCCACGAGGGGAAGGGCATCGCGGGCTCCCTGGCCCGTGAGCTGTACACCCTCGCCGCCCGTGAGGACGTCCCCGTCGCCCCGCTGTGCCCGTACGTCGTCAAGTGGGCCGAACGCCACCCCGACGAGGCACCCGCGGCCGACCCCGAGCTGCTGCGCGCGGCGAAGCAGTGGCTGGTCGCGCACCCCGACCGGTTCTGAGCCGGACCGCGGGGCCGGACGGTCACCACGACCCGGGTGCCGGTGCGGTCCAGCCCGCCGCGGCCGGGCGCCGACGCCACCGCGGGCGCGCAGCGGCGGTGGGCGCGGCGCGCTCGCCGGGTGAGGCCACCTGGACCGCCGTATTGGCGCCCGCGGGTGAGTGCCGGACGGGACGCCGGGTACGCGGGGGAGTAGTCCAGAGCCACCGTTCACCGACTGGCCGGAGGACACCGTGACCAATCCCTACCCGGATCCCGTACAGCCGCCACCGACCCCGGGCCCCGACCCGGCGCACCCCGAGCCGCCCCCGAACCCGGTGCCGACGCCGGAGCCCCCGGCTCCCGAGCCGACCCCGCCGGGTCCCGAGCCGACCCCGCCGCCCCCGCACCCCGGGCCTTACGGTCCCGGGCCCGACCCGTCACCGGTCCCGCCGGGCCCCGACCCGTCGCCCATTCCGCCGGGCCCCGAGCCGGTCCCGAACCCGGAGCCCGGCCCGCCCCTGAGCTGAGAGGGCAGAGGCGAGCGACGAGCGACGAGCGGCATAACGGAAGGCGGTGGGCGTGTCCCGCGGGGCACGCCCACCGCCTTCGTGTCCGGGGCGCGAGGCTCAGGCGGTCACCTCCGACCGGTCCCCGCCCCACAGCGTGTGGAACGACCCGTCCCGGTCGGTCCGCCGGTACGTGTGCGCCCCGAAGAAGTCCCGCTGCCCCTGCGTCAGCGCCGCCGGCAGCCGCTCGGCGCGCAGCGCGTCGTAGTACGCCAGCGCCGCCGCGAACCCCGGCGTCGGCACGCCCTGCCGCACCGCCGCGACCAGCACGTCCCGCCAGTCGTCCTGCGCCGCCGCGATCTCCCGCGCGAACGTCTCGTCGGAGAGCAGGCTCGGCAGGTCGGGACGGGCGTCGTAGGCGGCGCGGATCCGGTCGAGGAACGCCGCGCGGATGATGCAGCCGCCGCGCCACAGGGACGCGACCCCGCCGAGGTCGATGTCCCAGCCGTACTCCTCGCTGCCCGCCGCGATCTCGTGGAAGCCCTGCGTGTACGACACGATCTTCGAGGCGTACAGCGCCTGCTCCACCCGGTCGGCGAAGGCCGCCGCCTCCGCCTCGCCCAGCGGTGACGGCGCCGGGCCCGCCAGCCCGCGCGAGGCCTCACGCAGCGCGGCGTGCCCGGACAGGGACCGCGCGAACACCGCCTCCGCGATGCCCGACACCGGGACGCCCAGGTCGAGGGCGATCTGGACGGTCCAGCGGCCGGTGCCCTTCTGCTCCGCCCGGTCCACGACCACGTCCACGAACGGCTCGCCCGTCGCGGCGTCCACGTGGGACAGCACCTCGGCGGTGATCTCGATCAGGTACGAGTCGAGGCGGCCGGTGTTCCACGTGCGGAAGATCTCCGCGATCCGCGCGGGCTCGTACCCGGCGACGTCGCGCAGCAGCTGGTACGCCTCACCGATCAGCTGCATGTCTGCGTACTCGATGCCGTTGTGCACCATCTTCACGAAGTGCCCGGCGCCGTCGGGGCCGACGTGCGTCACACAAGGCGTCCCGTCGGCCGCCTTCGCGGAGATCCGCTCCAGCATCGGGCCCAGCGACTCGTACGACTCCTTCGAGCCGCCCGGCATGATGCTCGGGCCGTTGAGCGCGCCCTCCTCGCCGCCGGAGATGCCGGTGCCGACGAAGTGGATGCCCTTCTCCCGCAGTTCGCGCTCCCGGCGCCGGGTGTCGGCGAAGTGCGCGTTGCCGCCGTCGATGATCATGTCGCCCGGCTCCAGCAGCGGGGCGAACTCGTGGATCACGGCGTCGGTCGGCTCTCCGGCCTTCACCATGACGACGAGCCGGCGGGGCCGCTCCAGCGCCGCCACGAACTCCTTCGCCGTCTCGGCCGCCACGAACTCGCCCTCGTGTCCGAACTCCTCCACCAGCGCGCGCGTGCGCGCCGCCGTCCGGTTGTGCACGGCGACCGTGTAGCCGTTGCGTGCGAAGTTGCGGGCGAGGTTGCGGCCCATGACCGCGAGTCCCGTGACGCCGATCTGGGCTGACGTGCTCATACGCTGGGCTCCTAGCTGTCCGGTATCGGGTGGTGCCGGTCGTGCTCGACGTGCTTCCGCGCTCGGTGTGCTGCCTCGGGCCATCCTGACGCGCCCGTTCCCCGAGCGCACACCGGGCTCCTTTCGCGGGGGCGTCGGCTGATACGGATGCGGCGGCCGGGGTACTCAGTCCACCCGGCAGGTCGCGCCGGCCACTCCCGCGTGACGGGTCGTCAACCGATTCCGCCACGCGGTGACGAGGCGTGCGCAAGGCGGCCGATAGCTGTCTTGTCATGGCCTGTTACGGCCGCCTACTTTTGGCCCTCCTGACGCTCGTCGAGGGGGCACTCCATGGCCGTACGCGGCCGGCACCGCCGGTATCAGCCGAACAGGATCAACCGCGCCTCACTCACCGTCACGGCGGGCGGGGCCGGGATGGCCCTCCCGTTCGTGGGTGCCGGCGCCGCTCAGGCCGCCGACGTGGGGACCTGGGACAAGGTCGCCGCCTGCGAGTCGAGCAACGACTGGAACATCAACTCCGGCAACGGCTACTACGGCGGACTCCAGTTCAGCCAGTCCACCTGGGAGGCCTACGGCGGCACGGCGTACGCGGCGCGCGCCGATCTGGCCACCAAGGACCAGCAGATCGCCGTCGCCGAGAAGGTGCTCGACGGGCAGGGCCCCGGCGCCTGGCCCACCTGCTCGCGGGAGGCCGGGCTGACGCGCGGCGGCGGGAGCCCGGACATCCGGCCCGACGGCGGCACGTCGGCACGGCCCGCCACGCGGCCGGTGGCGGACGTCCGTCCGCAGACCACGCCCCAATCCCGGGCGGGCCGCGCCGAGATGTACACCGTGGTGCGCGGCGACACGCTCTCCGCCATCGCCGACGAACAGCGCGTCCGGGGCGGCTGGCAGGGCCTGTACGCCGCGAACCGCTCGACCATCGGCGCCGACCCCGACCTCATCGTCCCCGGCCAGCGCCTCAGCCTGCGCGCCAAGGCGTCCGGCGCCCCGGCGACGGCCGCGCCCCGGCCGAAGGAGCAGGCGCGGAAGGCACCGAAGAGGGAGCCCGAGAGGCAGTCCCGGGAGCGGACCAGGGAGGCGTCGCCGGAGAAGAAGACCTCCGGCTCCCTCGTCGCCCCCGTGAGCGGCGCGCTCGGCACGCCGTACCGGGCGACGGGTTCCAGCTGGTCGAAGGGCTACCACACCGGCGTCGACTTCCCGGTGCCGACCGGGACCTCGGTGCAGGCCGTCGGGGCGGGCCGGGTGGTGAGCGCGGGCTGGGGCGGCTCCTTCGGCTACGAGGTGGTCATCCGGCACGGCGACGGCCGCTTCACCCAGTACGCGCACCTGTCCGCGATCTCCGTGAAGGCCGGGCAGACGGTGGGCGCCGGTCAGCGCATCGGCCGCGCGGGCTCCACCGGGAACAGCTCGGGCCCGCACCTCCACTTCGAGGTGCGGACCGGGCCCGGGTTCGGCACGGACGTCGACCCGATCGCCTATCTCCGGGCCGGCGGGGTCAGGATGTGAGGCGTGTCCGGTGCCGGTCGGCGAGGGCCGGCAGCGGTACGTAGGACACGCCGCACAGGAGGTTCCGGTACGGCGTCCGGTGCAGCGGGCCCGCGCCGGCCGGCGCCACCCGGTTCTCGTACGCGTCGTCCGGGCCGGCCTCCGGCGCGGAGGGCACGGACGGCGTGGACTGCGTGGACGGCGTGGACTGCGTGGACGGCGTTGCGCGCGCGGACGGCGCGGCGGTCACGGGGACCGGTTCCCGCCGCCGGGCGGCGAGCACGGCGGCCGTCCGGCCGGATGCGGGGACCGCGCCGCGGGCGGTGACCAGGTCCGGGTTCGCCGGGCCGGCGGCCGGGGCAGCGGCCACCGCGACGGCCGCCCGAGGAGGGCCGTCGGTCACTGCGACGGCTGTCCGAGGTGGGCCGTCGGTCACTGCGACGGCTGTCCGAGGTGGGCCGTCGGTCACTGCGACGGCCGTCCGAGGTGGGCCTGCGGCCACCGCGACGGCTGCCCGAGAGGGGCCGGCGGCCACCGCCAGCGCCGCCCCGGACGAGGCGGAGACCGGCGCGGCCTTCACCGACGGGGCAGGGGCGAGTACGGCCGTCCCGGACCCGGCACGGGCAGGCACCGTGACCGGCACCGGCACCGGCACTCCGGAGCCCGCCGCCGGGGCGGGGAGTCCCGGCTGAGCCGGCTCCGGCCGCGTCCGGGTCTCGTCGCGGGCGATGCGCTCCGTGGTCAGCAGGATCAGGCCGCCCGCCGCGACCACCGCGCAGCCCAGCGCGAGGACGGTGCCGGTGGTGCCGTAGCGGAAGCTCTCGCCGAACATCGTGATGCCGACGGCCGCCGCGACCACCGGGTTGGCCACCGTGAGCGTGGCCAGCGGGGCGGCGAGCCCGGCGCCCCGGTAGGAGGCCTGGGACAGCATCAGCCCGGCCGTGGCGAGGACGCCGATGGCGGCCAGGGGCGGCAGATCGGCCGCCGACACCCCGCCGGTCCAGTCGGCCGCGACCGTCTTGGTGAAGACGGAGGACATGCCGAACGCGATCCCGGACGCGGTGGCCAGCAGCAGGGCGCGCACCGCCGGGTGCCGGTGGGCGGCGCGGCCCGCGATCATCAGGGCGGTCACCGCGCAGGCCGTGACCAGGAAGACGGTGATCTGCTGCGGTCCGCGCAGCGACTGGGTGTCGGCCGCGCCGACGAGCGACAGCAGTCCGGCCAGGCCCACGGTCGCCATGAGCGCGCCCCGCCAGGCGGCCGCCCCGGCCTTGCGGCGCACGAACAGCGCGGCCATGGGCAGGGCGAAGACGATGGTGAGGGCGCCGAGCGGCTGGACCAGGCTCAGCGGGCCGTAGGCCAGCGCGACCACGTGCAGCAGTCCGCCCAGGCCGTTCAGCGCCACCGCCGCCCACCAGCCCGGCCGGCGCAGCGGCGCGTACTGCCGGCCGTCCGGCGAGGACACCGCGACGCGCTCCTGCACGATCGCCCCGCCGGCGTACGCGACGGCGGACACGAGGGACAGGAGGACGGACAACGCGAGGGCGCTCATCGGCTGCTCCTCTGCGTGAGGCGGGGGCGCGCGGCCCGGCGGGGCAAGCGGTCGGCTTCCATGCCAACACGATCCCCCGCCGACCTGTTCCCCGTCGTCGTCCTTGAGCACACACTGCGTCCTACTGCCGATGGAGTACGGCAGGGACGGGGTCATCCCCAAGGCGGGCGCCGGCCCGCCCGGCCCCCCGACCGTCCCCTAGGGGGCTTGGTACTACTGCTCTTCGTGGACCTCGACCCCGAACTCGCCGCGCTCCGCCCGCTCGGCGGCTTCTTCCCGCTGCGCACGGGTGCGCCGCCGCGCGGCCCCCTGCCGACTCTCGCACACGTGTACGCCGGTCACGCGCGGGAGGCGTCCGGCGGCGACCCGATGGAGGCGTCCGGCGCCGACCCGCTGGACGTCCGGGTCCGAAAGGTCACGGACGCCCTGCGCGCCCCCGAGCCGCGGATCGCCGCCTCCGTGGCCCACCTGGGCCTCGCCGCCCGGCTGTGGTCCGCCGCCCTGGGCTGCGCCGTGCTGTACGGCCGTGTCCCCGACCTCGATCCGGGACTGCTGTGCTGGGACCCCGACGGGAGCGCCCCCGACGACCTGTGGCTGACCGCGGTGCGCCCGCCGGGCCGGGAGGGCGACGCGGCGGCCCTCGCCGGCACCGTGCTGCACGGCCACCTCGTCCCGCTGGCCGCCGCCCTGCGCGCCCGCTACCGCCTCGCGCCCGGTCTGCTGCGCGGCAACGCCGCCTCCGCGCTGGCCGGCACCGCGCGCACCCTGGACACCTGGGCGCGGACGCACGGCCGCCCGGACGTCGCCGGCCGGGCCCGCTCCCTGACCGCCGCCCTGCTCGCCCACCCGCTCCTCGCGGACACCGGCACCCTCACCGGCACCGCGTTCCGGCGCCGCAGCTGCTGCCTCTACTACCGGGTGCCCGGCGGGGGAGTGTGCGGCGACTGCTGCTTCACCCGCCCCCCGCGGTCTTCCCCGCGCGCCGCATCCGGGGGACCATGAGGAGATCAGTCACCGAGAACAGGGAGCCGCGGGTGCGCGTGGGACTGCTGACCCGGGAGTACCCGCCGGACGTGTACGGCGGCGCGGGGGTCCATGTGGAGTTCCTGGCCCGGGAGTTGCGCTCCCTGGTCGACCTCCGGGTGCACTGCTGGGGCGAGGTCTCCTCGGCCGAGCGCGCCGCGGGCGTCGTACGCCACCGCCCCTGGTCCGCCCTGGACGGCGCCAACGACGCGCTGCGCACCTTCTCCGTGGACCTCGCCATGGCCGCGGCCCTGGAGGGCCGCGACCTCGTCCATTCCCACACCTGGTACGCCAACCTGGCCGGCCACCTCGCCAAGCTGCTGTACGGCGTCCCGCACGTGCTCACCGCCCACTCGCTGGAGCCGCTGCGGCCGTGGAAGGCCGAGCAACTGGGCGGCGGCTACGCCCTGTCGGGCTGGGCGGAGCGCACCGCCGTCGAGGCGGCCGACGCGGTGATCGCCGTCTCCGGCGCCATGCGCGAGGACATCCTCGCCTGCTATCCGGCGCTGGACCCGGCCCGCGTGCATGTCGTCCACAACGGCATCGACACCGAGCTGTACCGGCCCGATCCGGCCACCGACGTCCTGCACCGCCTCGGCGTCGACCCGGACCGCCCCTACGTGCTCTTCGTCGGCCGCATCACCCGCCAGAAGGGCGTGCCCCATCTGCTGCGCGCGGCCCGGCACATCGACCCGGCCGCCCAGGTCGTACTGTGCGCGGGCGCGCCCGACACCCCGGAGATCGACCGGGAGTTCCGCGAGCTGTACCAGGAGCTGAGCCGGGTGCGCGAGGGCGTGCACTGGATCCCGCGGATGCTGCCGCGTCCCGAGGTGGTCCAACTCCTCACGCACGCGGCCGTGTTCGTCTGCCCGTCGGTGTACGAGCCGCTCGGCATCGTCAACCTGGAGGCGATGGCCTGCGGCACGCCCGTCGTGGCCTCGCGGGTCGGCGGCATCCCGGAGGTCGTGGCGGACGGCAGGACGGGCCTCCTGGTGCCCGTGGGCGACGACTTCGAACGCGGCCTCGCCCAGGCCCTGGACGCGCTGCTCGGGGACCCGGAGGGCGCCCGGCGGATGGGGGAGGCGGGACGCGAGCGGGCGGTCGGCGAGTTCGGCTGGGACACGGTCGCCCGGCGGACGGTCCGGCTGTACGAACACGTCGTCAAGGGGACGTAGCGCAGCGAGCCGCGCGGCGGGCGGCACACCGGGGCGGCACCACGACAGCTGTGCGGCGGGCCGCGCACCGAGGCGGCACCACGAGCCGTGCGGCGGGTCGCACACCGTCGCGGTCCTCGAACAGGAATGTTCCGCCGATGCACGGGCAGGTTCTTCGGCAACCAGCGTGAGGGGAGCGGCCATGCGTCGTGGGGGTCCTTCGGTGCTCGGAATCGTCCTGGCGGGAGGCGAGGGCAAACGCCTGATGCCCCTGACCGCCGACCGCGCGAAACCCGCGGTCACCTTCGGCGGCACCTACCGCCTCGTCGACTTCGTCCTGTCCAACCTGGTCAACGCCGACATCCTGCGCATCTGCGTGCTGACCCAGTACAAGTCGCACTCCCTGGACCGGCACATCACCACCACCTGGCGGATGTCCAGCCTGCTCGGCAACTACGTCACCCCGGTCCCGGCCCAGCAGCGCCTCGGCCCGCGCTGGTACCTGGGCAGCGCGGACGCCATCCTCCAGTCCCTGAACCTGATCTACGACGAACGGCCCGAGTACGTCGCGGTGTTCGGCGCCGACCACGTGTACCGCATGGACCCGCGGCAGATGCTCGCCCAGCACATCGAGTCCGGCGCCGGGGTCACCGTCGCCGGGATCCGGGTCCCGCGCGCCGAGTCGTCGTCCTTCGGCGTGATCACCCCCGGCTCGGACGGCCGGACGGTGGAACGCTTCCTGGAGAAGCCGGCCGACCCTCCCGGACTGCCGGACCGGCCCGACTGCGTCTTCGCCTCGATGGGCAATTACATCTTCACCACCAAGGCCCTGATCGAGGCCCTGCACCGGGACGCCGAGGACGAGAACTCCGCGCACGACATGGGCGGTTCGATCCTGCCCCAGCTCACCGACCGCGGCGAGGCGCAGCTGTACGACTTCGGCGACAACCACGTGCCCGGCGAGACCAGCCGCGACCAGGGGTACTGGCGGGACGTCGGCACCCTCGACGCGTACTACGACGCCCACATGGACCTCATCGCCGAGCGCCCCGCCTTCAACCTCTACAACCGCAGCTGGCCCATCTACACCCACTCCGGCCAGCTCTCCCCGGCCCGCTTCAACGCGGGCGGCATCGCCGGCGAGTCGATCATCAGCGCCGGGTGCCTGATCCGGGGGCAGGTCACCCGGTCCGTGCTCTCGCCCGGGGTGGTGGTCGACCCCGGCGCGGTGGTGCAGGGGTCGGTGCTGCACGACAACGTGCACATCGGCCGGGGCGCGGTGGTGCGGGGCGCCGTACTGGACAAGAACGTCGAGGTGCCGCCGGGCGCCACCATCGGCGTCAACCCGGAGCGCGACGCCGAGCTGTACACCGTCTCCAAGAACGGGGTGATCGCCCTCGGGAAGGGCCAGCGCGTGCCGTAGCGCCCCGGCGAGCCGGGTCCCCGCCCCGTGATCATGGCCCGTACGCCCTGATCAAGACGGGTTTGGCGAGGCGGCCCGGTGCTCCGTAAAATCTGCCGTTCGAATGCGGGCGCGAGTCGGAGCGCCGCCAGGGCAGAAACAGGGAACGCAGCGGCGATGACGGTCACAGAGGACGGCACCCAGACCCCGGACGAGGTGGTCTACGGGCCCGGCATCGACCCCGAGCGCCTGGCGATCTGCCTCAGCGTGCTCGAAGAGCTCGACAAGCTGGAGGTCGACCACCCCGACGCGATCAAGGTGCGTCGGGCCACCTCGCACATCTACCGGACGGTGAAGCAGCGCCGCCGCCAGGAGCGCCGGGCCGCCAAGACCGCCCACGACCGGCAGGTCACCGAGGCCACCGCGACCGGCTCCGCCGAGCGCATCGACGACGAGACCGAGGGCGTCCTGCCCTCCTCCAAGATCGAGCCGGGCCGCATCGCCGGGATACTCCAGCGCCCGCGCTCCTGCTACGTCTGCAAGGCGCGGTACGTCGAGGTCGACTACTTCTACCACCAGCTCTGCCAGAAGTGCGCCGCCGAGAACCGGGCCAAGCGCGACGCCCGCGCCGACCTCACCGGCCGGCGGGCGCTGCTCACCGGCGGCCGCGCCAAGATCGGCATGTACATCGCGCTGCGGCTGCTGCGTGACGGTGCTCACACGACGATCACCACCCGGTTCCCCAAGGACGCCATCCGCCGTTTCAAGGCCATGGAGGACTCCGCGGACTGGATCCACCGCCTGGAGGTCGTCGGCATCGACCTGCGCGACCCCGCCCAGGCCGTGGCCCTCGCCGACCAGGTCGCCGAGGCCGGTCCGCTCGACATCCTGATCAACAACGCGACGCAGACCGTGCGCCGCCTGCCCTCCGCCTACGCCGCCCTGGTCGAGGGCGAGAGCGCCCCGCTGCCCGCCGGGGAACTCCCCGCCCACCACGTCATCGGCGCCTTCAACTCCGGCGCCGTCGACGGGCTCGCCGCGCTGCCCCTCGGGACCAGCGGCCTCGACGCCCAGCAGGTCACCGACCTCGCCCTGGTCGCGGGCAACGCCAGCATCGCCCGCCACCTCGACGGCACCGCCATCGACGCCGGCGGCCTGGTGCCGGACGTCGTCGACACCAACACCTGGGTCCAGACCATCGAACAGATCTCCCCGGTGGAGCTGCTCGAGACCCAGCTGTGCAACTACACCGCGCCGTTCATCCTGATCAGCAAGTTGCGCTCGGTGATGGCCGAGGCCGCCCGGAAGGCGCCCAGCGGACGCTCCTACATCGTCAACGTCTCCGCGATGGAGGGCGTCTTCAACCGCGGCTACAAGGGCGCGGGACACCCGAACACCAACGCCGCCAAGGCCGCGATGAACATGGTGACGCGGACCAGCGCCCAGGAGATGTACGACACCGACCGCATCCTCATGACCTCGGTCGACACCGGCTGGATCACCGACGAACGCCCGCATTTCGACAAGCTGCGCCTCGCCGAGGAGGGCTTCCACGCCCCGCTCGACCTGGTCGACGGCGCGGCCCGGGTCTACGACCCGATCGTGCGCGGCGAGGCGGGCGAGGACCTGTACGGCGTCTTCCTGAAGGACTACGCGCCCGGCAAGTGGTAGCCCGTCGTCTCCCCCTTCGTCGCCTGTAGTTGACGGCGCGTCAGCCCGCGATCCGCGGCGGGCCCGGCGCGCCGTCGCCCGTTCCGGCGGAGCCACCGCGCGGCGCGGGCCCCTGCCGGGGCGTCGACCGCCCTGCCCGGCCGTCCTGCCCCGGTCACCCTGCCCCGGTCACCCTGCCCCGGCCCCCTGCCCCGGCCACTCTGCTCCAGCAGCCGGGCAACGGTCGGGCGCTGACCGTGACAGCCGGGCGGCGGCCGTGACAACCGGGCGGCGGCCGTGACAACCGGGTGGGCCGGGTCCAGGCCCCCACATCCGTTCAGCCGAGTAGGCCGAGCGGGTGAAGCGCGAACGGCGCATCGTGGAGCAAACGGGTGCAAGGGGTAGTGCGGTATATGCGGGGCGACTTGGCGGAGTCCCCCTGTTCTTCCCCAAGTTTCGTACGCCATCGAGCGCGAGCCTGCTCATTTGGTTAATCTGAAGCCGGCGGACAGCAGCACGGGTCCCTACCCACACCCATCGTCCGTCCCGGGACCAGCCGGCGCACAGCGGTCTGCCCTCCCGTGAGTTGTCGACGCCACCGCGTCCGGACGCATTGGACCCAGACCTGAGTGCGCGTCGCGCCGCGGACAGCGGACCGGCCGGCGAGCCCGAGGGTGACCCGACACATAAGGAGTGCGCGGTGACACCGGAGAAGAAGAATCGCGAGCAGCGGCCCAAGGAACGCACCGAGCGTGCGGGCCGCCGGCCCGGAGAGATCGGCAGCCTCGACGTGTGGGCCCGTTCGGCCCCGATCCGCCTGGCGGGCTACGAGGACGACCTCGCCGAGCCGCACATCCTGCCCAGCGTGGACTGACACCCTGGGCGGTGCTGCCGCGATCACCGGTCAGCTGGGCGTGCGAGACTCACGCCCATGCTGATCAGAGAAGCCACCGCCGACGACTGGCCGCGCATCTGGCCCTTCTGGCACCGCATCGTCGCCGCCGGCGAGACCTACAGCTGGGATCCCGACACCGGCGAGGAAGCGGCCCGCGCGCTCTGGATGAGCCCGGCCAAGCGCGTCTACGTCGCCGAGGACCCCTCCGGAGCCGTCGTCGGCTCCGCCTACCTGACGCCCAACTACGGCGGCCCCGCCGCGGGCATCGCCAACGCCGGCTTCATGGTCGACCCCGACCAGGGCGGCCGGGGCATCGGCCGCGCCCTCGCCGAGCACGTCCTCGCCGCGGCCGCCGCGCACGGCTTCCGGGGCATGGTGTTCAACGCGGTCGTCGAGACCAACCCGGCGGTCGCGCTGTGGACGTCCCTCGGCTTCACCATCCTCGGCACGGTGCCGGAGGCCTTCGACCACCCCCGGCACGGGCTCGTCGGCCTGCACATCATGTACAAGGCCCTCCAGCCGGCCGGCCCGGCACCCCGGCCGGACGAGCGGGCCACCCCGGGCACCTAACCGAGCGGCGCGGTCCGCTCCCACGGCCGCAGCCGCTCCAACTGCTCTGCCAGCTGCAGCAGTTGTGCCTCCGCGCCCGGCCGGCCCACCAGCTGGACGGCGCACGGGGCGCCCGAGGGCAGCGTGCCGAGCGGCACGGCCATCGCGGGCAGTCCCGTGAGGTTCCACGGCGGAGTCATCGGCGCGTAGGTCGAGTTGGCCACGAGGTTGCGCAGCCAGCCCCGCTCGTGCCACGGCACCGCCCGCGGGGAGCGGCGGGCGAGCGAGGGGGTGAGCAGCACGTCGTACTCCTCGAAGAACGGCTCCAGCCGCCGGCGCAGCGCCTCCCGGGCCGACCCGGCGCGCACCCGCCCCGCGAACCGCCTCCCGACGGCCGCGTGGACGCGGGTGCGCCGGGTCAGCAGCCGGGCGTCCAGCCCCTGGGCGTCGACCGACGTGCCGGCCGTCCAGTGCGCCAGCGCGGTGAGGGCGAGCGAGCGCGGATACGGCGGGTCCGCGCGCCGCACCTGGTGCCCCGCCTTCATCAGCAGTCCGGCCGCCTCCCGCGCGGCGGCGGTGTACGGCTTGGTGACGACGGCCCCGGCGATCGGGGCGCGCAGCGACAGCGCGACCCTGCACGTGGCCGCCGTGGCCGCCGTGGCCGCCGTGGCCGCCGTGGCCGCCGTGGCCGCCGTGGTAGGCGTGCCCTGGGTGTCCTGCGTGTCACGCGCGTCCGGTCGTACGCGCACGCCGTCGAAGCCGCCGTCCGCGAGGACGGACAGCATCAGCCGCGCGTCCGCGACGGTCGTGGCGAGCGGGCCGTTCTCCGCCATGCCGAACCAGTCGCCCTGGCCGATCTCCGCCGGGATCACGCCGTGGCCCGGCTTGATGGTGACCACGCCGCAGTTGGCCGCCGGGATGCGCAGGGACCCCATGCCGTCGTTGCCGAGCGCGATCGGCACCATCCCGGCGGCCACGGCGGCGGCGCTGCCGCCCGACGAGCCACCCGCGGTGCGGGACAGGTCCCAGGGGTTGCGGGCGGTGCCGTGCACGCCCTCCGTCGTACCGAAGACGCACAGCTCCGGCACGTTCGTCAGCCCCACGACCACCGCGCCCGCCGCGCGCAGCCGGGCCACGGTGACGTGGTCCCGCTCGGCGGGTGTGTCCGGGGTCGCGGCCGAGCCGTTCCTGGTGGCCTCGCCGCGCACCGCCAGATTGTCCTTGACGGCCACGGGCACCCCGGCGAGCGGCAGCCCGGCCAGATTCCCGCGCGCCCCCACCTCGTCGGCCTCCCGCAGCGCCGCCTCCGTCCGCACCGTCCGGAAGGCGCCGACCCGTCCGTCCAGCCGCTCGATGCGCGCCAGATGCTCCGCCACCACCTCCCGAGGCGTGACCTGCTTGTCCCGCACGGCGGCGGCGATCTCGACGGCGGTCCGTCCGACCCAGTTGGTCACGGGCGCTCCTCGGCGGATGAGTGGGCCTACTGGCGAGTACGGGAGCACTCTGCCCCGGCCCGCCGCGCCCTGTCGAGGGTGCGCGGCGCCCGGGCCGGCTGTCGCGGCGTGCAGGCGGACGGACGACATCGCGTGGCGAAGGCGGGAGCGGAAAAAGTGCCGGCACGCGGCAACCTCTCACGGGTCGGCGGCCACTGTCAGGGCGTAACCTCGATCCTCCTCCGTAAGGAAGCCCTGTGGCTGCTCGCTCCCACCGCCGGTCCCTCCGCTCCCGTCGTGCCGCCGTCGTCTGCGCGGCCGTCGTGACCGCGGGCGTCGGCGCTGGTGTTCTCGTGATGAACGCCAACGCCGGGACCGTCGACCTGTACCACCAGACGCTCGCCGCGAAGGACGGCTGGGCGTCCTCCGGTGCGGGGACCACCGGTGGCACGAAGGCCGACGCCGCCCACACCTTCACCGTCTCCACCCGCGCGCAGCTCGTGAAGGCGCTGGGCTCGGTCTCCGATACCACGCCCCGCATCATCAAGATCAACGGCATGATCGACGCGAATACCGATGACAGCGGCAAGAAGCTGACCTGCGCCGACTACGCCCTCGGAACCGGCTACTCGCTGTCGGCCTATCTCAAGGCCTACGACCCGGCCACCTACGGCCGCTCCAAGCTGCCCTCGGGCACCCAGGAGACGGCGCGCGCCGCCGCCCAGGCCAAGCAGGGCAGGAACATCGTCTTCAAGGTGCCTGCCAACACGACCATTGTGGGAGTCCCCGGCACGAATGCGGGCCTCACCGGTGCCATGCTGCAGATCCAGAACGTGGACAACGTCATCATCCGCAACCTGACCTTCGCCGCCACCGAGGACTGCTTCCCGCAGTGGGACCCGACCGACGGCGACGACGGCAACTGGAACTCCAACTATGACTCGGTGTCCCTGCGCGGCGCGACCCACGTGTGGGCGGACCACAACACGTTCACCGACGCGCCGCACTTCGACAGCGCCAACCCGGCGTACTTCGGCCGCGAGTACCAGATCCACGACGGCGCCCTCGACATCACCAAGGGATCCGACCTGGTGACCGTCTCGCGCAACCAGTTCACCAACCACGACAAGACGATGCTGATCGGCAGCAGCGACACCGACAGCGTCGGCAAGCTGCGCGTCTCCATCCACCACAACGTGTGGAAGGGCATCACGCAGCGTGCCCCGCTGGCCCGCATCGGCCAGATCCACATCTACAACAACCACTACGACGTGACGCCCCTCAACGGGTACACGCCGCAGTACAGCATCAACTCCCGTGCCAAGGCTCAGGTCGTCGCGGAGAACAACTACTGGAAGCTGCCGTCCGGCGCGAAGGCCGCCAAGCTCCTCAGCGGTGACGGCACCGGCTCGGTCAAGGGCTCCGGCAACCTCGTCAACGGCACCGTGACCGACCTCGTCGCCGCCTACAACGCCGCCTCGTCCAAGGACCTGAAGACCACGGTCAACTGGGCCCCGACCCTCACGGCGGGCCTGGAGGCCTCGGCGGGCGACCTGCCGGCGTCGCTGGCGGCGACGACGGGGGCGGGCGTGCTCAAGTAGCACCCGGGACACGCGAGGGCCGGGAGACCACGAGCCCCCGGCCCTCGCGTACTGCTGCCCGCCGCCGTCCGCGGCGCCACGGTGCGTGTGGCGTCAAGGGCCCGATCCGGGGTCGGGGTGGACCGGGTCGGTCAGTCCGGCCCTCGCCGCCTCGAGCTGGGCGGCGAAGGCCATGCCGAGGAACAGCGCGATGCCGGTGAGATTGGCCCACAGCAGCAGGGCCACGAACGCCGTGAGGGGACCGTACACGGCGCCGAAGGAACCGCTCCTGGCGACGTACAGGGTCAGCAGCCAGGTGGCGCCGACCCACAGCACGAGGTGCACGGCCGAACCGAAGGCAAGCCAGGTGTAACCGGGCTGATCGCGGCGCGGTGACCAGCGGAAGATGACCGCGGAGGCGATCCAGGCGAGTACCGCGCCGACCGGGAAGCGCACGGCGGCCCACCACGCCGGCATCCGTGACCAGCCGAAGGCCTCGGCGGTCGACTCGCCCACCGCCTCGCCCGCCACCAGGACGAGGAAGCCGAGCACCATGGGGACGCCCGCGGCGAAGGCGAGCAGCAGGGCCCTGCCGTACTTGAGCGGGAAGGGACGGTCGCGTTCGATGCCGTAGATGCGGTTGGCGCCGCGTTCCACCTGCCCCATGGCGGAGGCCAGATTGAGCACCGAGAACCCGAGGCCGAGCCAGAGCGCGACCGTGCTCCACACATCGGAGTGGGCGTTGCGCCGGGTCCCGGCCAGTGCCTCCTCGACCACCTCGGTGCTGGCTCCGGGCACGATCCGGCCGAGGGTCAGCTCGATGATCCGCCCGATACTCTCCGTGTGCGCGGCGGTGGCGACCCCTACCAGGGCGATGGTGAAGGGCAGCATGCCGAGCACGATCTGGAAACCGAGTCCGCGCGCGTTGGTGAAGCCGTCGGCGTACCGGAACCGCGCGAACGCGTCGACCAGCAGTTGCACGCCGCCGTAGCGGCGCAGCGCGGTGAATGCCTCGTCGCCGGAGAGTTCCTCCCCGATCATGTCCCGTGTCTGCGGAACGTGTACGACTGTCCCCATCGTCTGCGTCTCCCTCGCGGCCTGGCCCCGGGATACCGTGTGCCCGGCCGCGCCGGTCGCAGGCGTACGACGCGGCGCGCCCCACCGGGGCGGCCCCCGCCGCCGGGACCCGGCTCCGGTTGCGCCCCGGAGGACCGGCCGACCAGGCGGGGACGGGCCTTCACCCGCGCCTGCGGTCGCCCCGAGCCGGGAAGGAGCACCGCGCGGCGCCCCGCCTGCGGCCGGACCACAGCGCCACGGCCCGACTCGACGCTGCCTTGCCCGCCCCCCGGACCGCCGCGGTGCCCAGCGCAGCGCCGGCTCCGCGGCTGGCGGCGCGCCCGGCTTTCCCGACCTGCCCCGCGTCAACGCCATGCCGTCCCCGTCCGCGGCCCCGCTGGTCAGGGCCGCCGGTGCCGCGGACCGCCTGCTCGGCACCGATGCCGGCGTCCTGCGCAGGGACCGTATGTCCGCCCCGGAACCCAGCCGGAAAGGCTTCCTCGTCACGGCTCCGGCGTACCTGCGTGGCCGGCTGCCCGGCGCGGCCGGTCCGGTCGGCACGCTGGGATGCCGTACCGGGCGGTATGCCGGACCCCGTCCGGCCCGCCGCCGCTGCTCTGCTGCGCGCCCCGGCCGAACCGGTCCCCTCGGTATCGCCGCCCGCACGGCGCTCCGCCGCTGTGGGCCCTCCACCGCCGAGGCGAAACCGCGGGCGATCGCGGCTAGGCTCGGCATGGTGCGCACGGTCGAGCTCCTGCTGGACGAGGCGGCGGACGCGGCGGTCCGGGAGGCCTGGCGACGGCTGGCGGACGCGGGGCTGCCCAGCCAGGCGCGCCACCGCTCACCGACCAACAGCCCGCACCTCACCTTGGCCGCCTGCCCGGAACTGACCGCCCCGATCCGCTGGGCACTCGCCGATGTGGCCGCCGCCCTGCCGCTGCCGGCGCGGTGTACGGGCGTGGTCCGCTTCGCACGGCCCACCTCGGTACTGGCCTGGGCGCTGGACCTCGACGAGGCGCTGGCCGGTCTGCACCGCCGGGCGTGGGAGGCGGTGGCCTCGAACAGCCCGCCCGAGACCCTCAATCCCTTCCACGCACCCGGGCGCTGGAGCCCGCACATCACCCTCGGCCGGACCCGGCGGGCCGGTGCCTTC
This sequence comes from Streptomyces sp. NPDC052687, assembly GCF_040678395.1. Classification (NCBI taxonomy): domain Bacteria; kingdom Bacillati; phylum Actinomycetota; class Actinomycetes; order Kitasatosporales; family Streptomycetaceae; genus Streptomyces; species Streptomyces sp. NPDC052687. The sequence continues at coordinate 115,132 of NZ_JBFATR010000018.1, forward strand.
GCCGGCCGGCGGGTCTGCGAGGTGCTGCCGGCGCCGCCGCTGTCGGTCTGGCTCACCACCCTGCGCAGCTACGACACCGAAACCGGCGCCCTGGAGGTACTGGGACCCCGCTCCTGACACGCCCCCACCCTCGTCCGCCCCCGGCGCTGCCCGCCCTCACGAACGCCGTGAGCCGGACCCGGACGACACCCCGCTCACTGAAGGAGGCGGGTGACCGCCTCGGGAAGGACGTCGCAGAGGTCGGTGATGCGGACGTGAGCGGCATGGGTGGCGGTGAACTCGCGTATCGCGACCTCCGGTGAGCCGAAGACCGATGCGAAGGTGCGCAGCGCGCCAGGTGAACGGTCCAGTGCCCACGCCGCGGTGGAGGCGCTGGAGCGCAGGAAGCAAGCGGACTCCGGGCCGATGACGAAAAGGTCGGCGGCACGGCCGGAGCGGTCCGCGGCCAGCATGGTCAAGTCCTTGAAGACCTGCCGCTTGCGCATGGCGTCGGCACCGCGCCACCGGGCGAACTTGAACTCCGCCACGCGCCGGTCCGTTTCCAGGTCGTAGGGCCGGCCTGGGTCGTTGCCGGCCCCGAGGGAAGGCCGCCGGGAGATCCGCTCGCCCTTCTCCAGGATGTGCGGCAGCGCCAGAATGATCCCCGACGCGTGAATGAGGTCGCTGATCCGGCCGAGGCTCTCCCGCACGGTGAGCGCGGAGGCGAGGAGACCGGTGTCCACCCCGCCCTGGTCGGCGACTTGGACGGCATGTGCCGCGTCCGCCCCGTCAAGGCCGTGTTCCAGTGCGGCAATGGCCTCGGTGAGCGGCGCGCGACGAACGAACCGGGCAAGAGTGTCCACCGCCGCGCTCAGGTCCTCGGGAGCGAGTGGCGTCCCTGGTGCCGGTCGTGATCCGGGTGCGTCTGTGCTGTCCACATCGTCATGGTGACGTGTGTCCGGGGATGCCGGGGCGCAACGAACGGAAGTACGCCCCAACTTGACGACAGGCTCCGACCGGGACGGGGCATCCGCCTCTCCATGCGAGCAGGCGCCCAGCCCGCCGGCGCGCCGCCCGGCAGCGTCGGATCGGGCGGGGCCGGAAATGATCCGTGGACACCCTCGCACCGTTGATGACCCGGCGCGTCGTGGGTTTCACTGCACCGCCCGGCGGTGCCTCCGCCGGCTCGACCATCATCGACTGGGGGGACTGTGCGTCGGTCCAGAGCGAATTCCGCGAGACAGCCGGGGTGGCCCGGGGCACGAAGAGCCGGCATATCGGGTGCGGCGGCGCTGATCGGCGTCGCCGCACTCGTCGTCCCGGTGAACCCCGCCGCCGCGACGGCGGCCGAGGCGGCACCACCGCCGAGCCCGCAAGAGGTGATCCCCGGGCAGCGAACGCGGACGCCCGCCCTGGTGGAGGGCATCCGGCAGCCGGCTCCGGCGGCGGGCAGCCCGGCCGCAGCGGCCCGCGCGTACCTCGCCGCACAGCGCGACACGTACCGCATCGCGCACGCCGTCCGGGACCTGCGGCCCGTCGGGACCGTCACCGAGGGCACGCGGGAGACCGTGCGGCTGCAGCAGCGGCACCAAGGCGTGCCGGTCCTCGGTGGCCAGTACGTCGTCCGCATGGAAAAGGCGGCGGACGGCTCACGGGTCGTCACCGGAACGTCCGGCAAGTACTTCACCGGGCTGCGCACGGACACCGCGGCCGAGGTCGGCGACGATCTCGCCGTGGAGCGCGCGGTCGACGCCGTCCTGGACGACCTGGGCCGCGAGCGGTTCGCCGGGCACGGGACGGGCGAGCGGGACGAGTCGGCGCCGCCGCTCACCGGCACCTCCCACGGCCTCGTCGTCCTGCCCAGCGGTACGGGTGTGCTCACCCGGCACGTCACCGTGCGCGGTGACGACCCGGCCCTCGGCGAGCCGGTGCTGCGCGAGGTCTACATCGACGCGCGGGCCGGCTATCCGGTCCTCCAGTACAGCGGTATCAAGACGTTCGGCGCCCCGAAGGCGGCCGACGGGAAGCGGCCGGCCGACGGCGCGCCGAGCGCGCGCCGGCTCGCCCCCGCCGCCGAGGCCGGCTCGGGCGTCAAGCTGGACGGTACGACCGTGGCCCTGGACATCACCCGCGACGAGGGGCGCGGCGCCTACCTGCTGCGCGACCGCTCCCGTCACCCGGAAGACAGCGGCAACGCCATCGTCACCTGGGACGCGCGCGGCAAGTGGGCCGGCCAGTGGGCCGGGACGTGGCCCGAGACCCTGCAGGAGTTCGGCTCGCCGACCCCGGCCTTCGGCGCCGAGGCGACCGAGGCGGGAGCGGTGGACGCGCACTGGGCCGCGGCGCGGGTCCACGACCACTACAAGGACAGGCACGGCCGGGACAGCCTGGACGGGCGGGGCATGACGGTCGACTCCCTCGTCGGGGTCACCGACTACGGGCAGCCCTACGTCAACGCCTTCTGGGACGGCAGCAAGATGGTCTACGGCTCCGGCGACGCCGAGTACCGTCCGCTCGCCGCCGCACTGGACGTCGTCGGCCACGAGATGACGCACGGAGTCGTCGAGCACACCGCCGACCTCGTCTACGCCGGCCAGTCCGGAGCGCTCGCGTCCGGGCGCGGGCGGCGGCTGGTGGGCGGCGTCCCGGTCGAACGAGGAGGGGTCCGAGCCGTACTCCGTGTGGGCCGGACGCACCGACGGCAAGGGCGGGCTGAAGCTGATGAGCCCCAACGACGGCCGCTACCACGTCGATCCGGCGACGGACGGCACCACCGTGGTGTGGGTCGCGTACGGCTCCGGCCCCGTGGAGGTGCTGGCCCGGCCGCTGGCGGGCGGCCCCGTGAGGAAGCTGTGGTCGGGCCGCGGCGTGGGCTCATCGATGGACGTCGAGGGCGACGTCGTGACGTTCGAGCACCACAATCACGGCGGGCGCCGGGGGGTGACGTACCTGAGCCTGAGGGATCCGGCGAACAAGGTGTCGCTCGGCGGCGGCACTTACAGCCAGGCGTTCTTCCCGTCGCTGAGCGGCAACAAGGTGGCCTATCAGACCAGACACCGGGTGACCGGGAGCACGTACGAGTACGCCACCCGGATCGTGGACGTCGTGACCGGCGAGAGCACGGTGGTCCACCAGGCCGCACCGGGGGCCGCGCTGGGCCCGACGGCGATCACCGGCGAGCACGTCTACTGGCTGCTGGACGAGATCGACCAGAACGGTACGACAGCCCTGCGCCGCGCCGCGCTCGACGGCTCCCGTGTCACGGACCTCAGCCCGGAGACCGGCCCCGCGGCGTTGAACATCCGCGATCTCACGGTCTCGCGGGAGGCCGTCACGATGGAGGCCCGGACACCGGTCGCCGAGATGCGCAACGAGTACCTCGCCAAGCTGTGGCAGTTCCCGTCGGCGGGCGACGACGCAACACCGCACCGCACCCGTGTCTCCTGCAACCGCGGCGAGCAGCTGTCGGCCGCGGCGGCCGCGGGCACCCAGGTGCTGTGGCTGGACGCCACCACCGGCGTCAGCGACATGGTCACCCGAACCAAGCCGGCCGGCACCTGCGGCTGACCCGCACCGGGCCCGGCAGGCGTTCGTGAGCTTGTCCCGCTCGAAGCCGGGCGGAACAGCCACCGGGCCGGCCACGCCGCAGGCGGCGGCCGGCCCGATGGCCGCGGGGCGAGGGTGCGGCCGGCCGCGCAGCAGGACCGGCGGACCGGCGCCCCGCCGTGGCCCGGCCTGGGCGAAAACGCGGTGCACGGCCTTTCCCGAAGGCGCACAACACGCCCCGCTGAACAAGGTGCACCGGGGTATACGGCACGCCATGACGTCTACAACCGATCACGTCGTGCCCTCGCGAACCACGCGGCAACTGCGCCGGGTCCGTGCCTTCTACGCGGGAGGCGTCCTGCTGTGGGCGGTGTTGACCGCCTGGACGGGCTGGCGGCTGCCCGGCAGCCGGCAGATGTGGGTGTCCACCCTCCTCCTGGCCGTCTTCAGCGGCCTCCTGCTCACCGCCTCCCTGTGGTTGCAGCGTCTTCGGCCCGCGAGCTCGCACAGTCCGGTGCGCCATGCAGCGTCGCGCAAGGCGACCACCCCGCGCCAGGCGCAGGCCTGACGCCCCGTCAGGTGGCCGCGCTCGCCTCCGCGCCACCGCGCAGCCGTCGGCGCGGCCCGCGGGACCGGGGCCGCGGCGGACAGCCCGGCCGCCTGACCGCGTTAGCCTCGGGGAGTGATTACTTGCGTGGTGGAATATGTGATCGATCCTGCGAAAATCGAGTCGTTCGAACGTTTCGGGCGCCGCTGGATGGACCTGGTCGACCGACACGGAGGGACCCACCACGGGTACTTCCTGCCGGCGGAGGGCGCCAGCGACAAGGCGCTCGCTCTGTTCAGCTTTCCCAGCCTCGCGGATTACGAGAGGTACCGGGCCCTGTTCGGCAAGGATCCCGAGTTCATCGAAGCGGACCGCATCAGGGACGAGAGCGGTTGCGTACTGCGCTACGAGCGCACCTTCATGCGCCCGCTCCTCCCCGGGTCCGCCCAGTGACCTGAGTCGGAGATGCGTCGGGACCTCCCACTCCGGCCACACCACGACCTCCCCGAGCCGCTGCACGCAGCATGGCGGCGGCGAGCCGGTCCGGTCTGATAAACATGCGGGATGGCGCCCTCCACCGCACGCGTCACCGCAGTCGACACCTACGACATCCGCTTCCCCACCTCGCGCGAGCTGGACTGCTCCGACACGATGAACCCCGACCCCGACTACTCGGCCGCCTACGTCGTGCTGCGCACCGACGCCGCCGACGGCCATGAGGGCCACGGCTTCGCGTTCACCATCGGGCGGGACAACGACGTCCAGGTCGCGGCGATCGAGGCCCTGCGCGCCCACGTGCTCGGACGGTCCGTCGACGCCCTGTGCGCCGGCCCCGGCGCGCTCAGCCGGGACCTGGTCGGCGACAGCCAGCTGCGCTGGCTGGGCCCGGAGAAGGGCGTGATGCACATGGCGATCGGCGCCGTCGTCAACGCCGTGTGGGACCTCGCCGCCCGGCGCGCCGGAAAGCCGCTGTGGCGGCTGCTCGCCGACGCCGAACCCGAGTGGCCGGCCGGCCAGATCGACTACCGGTACCTCACCGACGCCCTCACCCCCGAGGACGCCCTCGCCCTGCTGCGGCGCGGCCGCGAGGGCGCCGGGGAACGGCGGGCCCGGCTGCCGGCGCGCGGCTACCCCGCCTACACCACCTCGCCCGGCTGGCTCGGCTACGACGACGAGAAGCTGACCCGGCTCGCCCGCCGCGCCGTCGCCGACGGCTTCACCCAGATCAAACTCAGGGTCGGCGCCGACCTCGACGACGACATCCGCCGCTGCCGCACCGCCCGCGCCGCCCTGCCGCACCTGCGCCGCTCCGCCCACGCCGCCGTGGTCAACCCCTGCTCGATCGCCGCCACCGCGGGCCTGCCGCAGCGCGCCCTGTACCGCGCGACCAAGGGCGCCGTGTACTCCCTCACCCTCGCCATGGCCGCCGACCACGTCCGCGAGGGCGTCCGCGTCAACTGCGTCAACCCCGGAACCGTCGACACGCCGTGGATCGGCCGCCTCCCCGACGCCGCCGCCGACCCGGCCGCCGAACGCGCCGCCCTGGCGGCCCGCCGGCCCACCGGCCGCCTGGTCAC